>CAYMVC010000133.1:0-4049 GCA_964393755.1 uncultured Eubacteriaceae bacterium
GCCGCCTTTGCAATATCTGATACCTTTATTAGATAAGGGTTTACCCCCTCCCTCATCAATTGAATTAACCCATTAAATATTACTATTTCTTTTTCAGTATATTTAATATCTTCCATGGTTTATTCAACTCCCCCTAAGAAGACTTTCCTAATCTTTTCTTGTGAAATAGGCTATACATTACAGGGATAACTACTAAAGTTAAGACAGTAGCATAGGTAAGTCCACCAATGGCTGTAATAGCTAAAGGCTGAATCATTTCTGCCCCCATTCCCATTCCAAGTGATAAGGGTAAGAGTCCTAATATAGTAGTTATTGCTGTCATGAGTATTGGTCTCATTCTTGTTTTTCCTGCCAATATCAATGCTTCTGTCAGTTGAAGATCCCTAGCCCTTAATTGATTAGTATAATCTACAAAGACTATACCATTGTTTACCACAATACCTGCTAATACTAAAAATCCAAGCATAGATATCAGGGATAATTCATATCCGGTAATAGCTAGGGCTAATATTCCTCCGGTAAAAGCTAAAGGCATGGTAAACATGACTATAAAAGGAGATAGGAGGGATTGAAATTCTGCCACCATTATTAGGTAAATAAAGGCAATAGCCAATATTATCATTAATATTAAGTCCCTCATAGCATCCTTAATCATTTTATTCTCTCCGGAGATTTCTATACTATAGCCCTCTGCTAATGTATAATCCTTTAACTCTTTTTCAAGATCACGGCTCACTAGTCCAATATTATAGTCCTTATCGATAGACCCATTAACAGAAATATACCTTTCCTGGGATTTTCTACTTATGGAGCTTAGACCCTTTGCTTCTTTTATTGTAGCTATATCTCCTATCCTTATTTCCTTGTCTTCTTCTTTTCCCTCAACTTTAATAGTCAAGTCTTCAAGGTCCTTTTTCCCAATTTCATCACTTTCCCCATCAACTACTATCACCGGATAATCTTTATTTGAAAGGGTTAGGGTCGTCGCTGCTCTTCCCTTGGACAAAAGTTCATTGACTTGACCAAAGACTTGGGCTACTGTAAGTCCTTCTTCCATTGCCTTTTCTTTATTGATTATAATTCTAATTTCTTCTGAACTGGTATCTGCACCTATAGTAACTTCATCGATGCCCTCTGTTTTTTCCAGTATTTTTGCCAGGTCTTCTGAATACTCTTGTAAGTTATCCAATTCCCTGCCCTTGACTAATATTTCTACCCCAGAACCACCTAAGGCACTCATATCCATATCTGATGTATGGACATCCACCTTTGCGTCTAGATCTTCTGTAAGTTGGATAATTTGATTTTCTATTTCTGAATTGCTTATTTTTTTATTTTCATCTAACAGTAAATACATGGATACAGAAGAGTCTCTAGGTCCACTGTCCCCCCCTAACATGCCCATAGCCATACCACTACCTTGAAATGCTCCCACTGTCTCTACTCCTTCAATAGTCTTAATCCTATCTATGACAATATCAGACATGTCTATTGTATCTTGGAAGCTACTGCCCTCTGGCATTTCAAGGTTTAATGACATTTGGGGAGTTTCCATCTCTGGAATAAAGGCTGTGCCCATAGTTGACACCCAATAACCGGATATACCTAATAATAAGACTACTATAAGTATAACTACAGCCCTATGACCCAGTGACCACCTTAATATCTTTTCATAAAATCCGATAAATTTATTAAATACTTTAGTCTCTTTTTCTTTAGTATTTTTAAGCATTGTTGATGCCATAGCAGGTACAAGGGTTAGGGCAACCAATAAACTGGCTAATAGGGAATAGCCAATGGTAAGACCCATATCAGTAAAGAGTTCTTTGGAAATTCCCTTTGTAAATACTATTGGCAAAAATACACAGACTGTTGTTAAGGTGGATGCCAGTATAGCACCTGATACCTCCTTTGCCCCTTCTATGGAGGCTTCTATAGCCGACTTCCCTTCACTTCTCATCCTATAAATATTTTCTATTACTACTATGGAGTTATCTACCAACATTCCTACCCCTAAAGCTAAACCACCTAAAGAGATTATATTTATAGTTACCCCTGTGAAATACATCATTGCTATTGCAAATATAATACTTATGGGAATAGATACAGCTATTATAAAGGTGGGTTTTATATCCCATAAAAATAGTATTAATATTAAAATAGCCAGTATTCCTCCATATATTAGGTTTTCCAATACGGAATCTACCACTATATCTATATAAATTCCCTGGTCCATCAGGGATGTGAAATTCAAGCCTTCATTTTCGACCAATAAGTCTTCCATTTTCCCACCAATATTTTTAGATACCTCTGTTGTGGAAAAATTACTTTGCTTTTGGAAGGTAAGTATTACACCGTTATTACCATTTATTTTGGCATATATATCTTCTGAATTGTCTTTTTGCCTTACCTGGGCCACATCTTTTAAATATACCTTTCCTATTGCTTCTTCCCCGGTGTCAAATAAAAGAAGGTCTTCCATCTCTTCAATGCTATTGATTTTATCCCCTATCTTAACTATATAATCCGACTCTTCCTCATATATATATCCGGCAGGCATGGAGAAGTTTTGAGCAGTCAAGATGCCTGATATCATCTTACGGGAAATAACTCCTTCTAAAGAGGCTTTTTTAAAGGCTTCCTCCCTGGCATTTTCAAACTCTTTAGTTTTTTGATTTAAGGTCTTTTCTCCTTGTTCCAACTGGGTCTTAGCCTTTCCCATCTCCCTATCTAAGGTGGTTTTACCAATGGCTATTTGGTCCTCTTGGCTAGCCAATTCCTTTTTTCCTTCCGTCAAAAGGGATTTTTGACCCTGAAGTTCTGTTAATTTCTCATTTAAAACCTTCAGCCCCTCTTGGGCCTCTATCTTCCTATTAGAAGTTTCTTTTAATCCTTCCTGTATTCCCAAAAGTATAAGTTTTTGTTCTTCACTTATACTATCTCCCAGACTTGAAAGAGCCTTTTCCTTTTCCTTTAATTCCTTTTCCATATTACTTATTTGTTCTAATCCTATTTCTGCTAACCTTTTGTTTTTATTTAATTCTTCTATACCTGAATTTAAAGCCGACTCACCTTCAGCCATTTCCTCCTTAGCTGCTAAGATAGCCTTTTCGCCTTCAATTAATTTATCTTTTTGCTTCTTTTCCTCGTCAGCTAATTTTTCTTTCCCATCAGCTATTTCTTTCTTTGCCTTATTCAGTTGGTCTCCTGCTTGGCTTAGCTTACTGTCCAGCTTATCTAATATCCTTTTATTTAAATTATCTATTTTATCCGGACTTATATAAACCTCTATGTTTTCTTCTATCAGTCCAACACCTGAAACAGAAGCTACCCCACTGATACTCTCCAGGTCTGGAATAATTTTTTGGTCTACAAAATTTGATACCTCCGCCACATCCATATCTTCCATATCTACGGAAAATATACCTATGGGTAACATATCTGGGTTCATTTTTATTATCATTGGAGAAGATACAGCATCATCCCAGGCTCCCTTTATTAAATCTAAACCACTGTTGATCTCTATAATGGCCGAATCCATGTTTACATCATTGTCAAACTCCAGTATTACTATAGATGAGTTCTCACTTGAAACAGAATTGATATTTTTGATATTGTTGGCAGTAGCTACTATTTGTTCAATAGGTTTGGTAACTACCATCTCCACTTCCTCTGGGCTGGCCCCCCCATAGGTGGTAGCAATAACTAAGTATGGTAATTCAATACTTGGCAATAAATCAGTTTGTAAATTAATAAAGGAAATACTCCCTAATAATAATATTAAAACTACTCCAACTACTATTGTATAAGGTTTTCTTACACTGAATTTTGATAACATATTGTCCTCCCTATTGAAAGTGTAGGCGACTGACTGGTCAGTCGGTATTAATTATAGAAAAACTATCATACTTTGTCAACTATGCCAAGGGGACTATGCCAAGGGGACGGGGGAATTGTCCCACCTGACCTTGTGTGTCAAACACTACAAGTCGTCCCTATGGTGGAAGGGGTAGAACCCCTCCCCTACAGCACCTTGGACTATCTCCTAT
>CAYMVC010000134.1:0-4049 GCA_964393755.1 uncultured Eubacteriaceae bacterium
TAATGGGGTGGTTAAATGAAAAAAAGATTACATATTCTTTTATTATGTATTTTAGCTTTAATTATCATTGTAAATGGTTGTAGTCAACCTATAGGTACTGAAAGTGGTGGTAGGGAAGGAAATAAAATTACTATAATTGACTGTATTGATAGGGAGGTAGAACTGGAAGGGGTTCCGGAAAGAATTGCTAGCCTTGATCCTTTTGCAGGACAGGCTGTGATCATGATGGGACATGGCGATAACATGCCAGCAACTGTAGGAGGGGTTAAAAGAGACCTACTTTTGCAAGCAATGTCTCCAACATTATCAGAAGCTGCAGTAGTAAAGGAAAGCGGAGCAATGAATGCAGAAGCAGTCCTTGCCCTAGGGATTGACCTTATATTAGTAAAAGGGGATATGCATGAAAATAAGGCAGAAAGGGAGAAGCTAGAAAAAACAGGCATTCCCTATATTGTAATAGATTATGATAGTATTGAAGAACAATATAAGGCTTTCTCAATTATTGGGGCAGCCTTGGGTGAGACAGAGAAAGCTGAGAAAATGGTAAAGTATTATAAGGATGTTACTAAAAGAGTTAAAAAGATAGTCACCACTATCCCAGAAGATAAACGACCTAAGCTATACCATTCAGTAAATGAATCTTTAAGAACAGATACAGCTGGAAGCTTAGGAGCTGAGTGGATAGGAATAACAGGGGTTAAAAATGTATCAATAGAGGATGACTTACTTTTAAGTGACAGGAAAACCTACACAACCATCGAGCAGGTATTTGTATGGGATCCTGATATTATTATATGTAATGAAAGTGGGGTCAATGAGTATATTCTTCAAGACCCAAAATGGGCTGGACTCAGAGCTGTAAGGGAAGGCAATGTATTTCAAATACCTATAGGTGTATCCAGATGGGGTCATCCTAGCAGTACAGAGACCCCCTTGGCAATCTTATGGTTAGCAGATCTTATTTATCCGGAATATTTTAAGGATTTTGATATAAAAGATGAAATGAAAGACTATTATAAAACCTTTTATGATTATGAAGTGACTGACCAGGTTATTGAAAAGATATTATCAGGAATTGGTATTCGTAATCCAAAATAGTAAAGGTGGGGTTATATTGAAAGTGCTTTTTTGTATAGATGATACAGATAACCTAGAAAGTATTGGAACAGGGAAATTATTAGAAAATCTTTGTGAGTCTATGGAGAAGAAAGGCTGGATATCTCTTACTTATATTTCGCGCCACCAACTTTATATCCATGATTCTATAGCCTACACCTCCCATAATAGTGCAATGTGCTGCCAATTGAATATTTTAGAAGGGCAATTTGAAAATGTTTTATCTTACTCAAAGGAATATTTATTAAAGAATTCTGCTGAAGGATCAGATCCAGGTTTATGTGTCATAAAAATAGAAGATCTAAGTATAGATGGACAAAAAGAGATTATCTCATATGGTATGATGGCAAAGTCTGTAGTATTGAAGAAGACTGATGCCTATAATATAGCGGAGAAATATCCAAACATCATTTTTTTATCTGAACATGGTGGAACGGGAGATGGAGTTATTGGTGCCTTAGCTGGTTGTGGACTAAGATTTTATGGAAGTGATGGACGAATCAAAGGAAATTTTAAATTAAAGGATAATAGTAATCAAATTACAGTAAAAGAATTTTGCAAAGAATTGGATATTTCATTGGCTGTTAATGAAGGATTTGAAGTAATTAATAACCAGGATACCTTAATTTGCCAATCAGTGGATAAAATAAAAAAAGTATTATGGAAACACCTTCCCACAGTTGTTTTAGAACCAAATGGAGATAATAAGAACCAATGGAAGGTAATAAACAAAAATGACTTAAATAGAAAGGGGATAGGTAGATAGGTATGTGGATAATTCAGAATAATAAAAAGGTATTTAGCGGTGGACATTTTGATTATAAGGGGGCTGAAAAAGCAGCCCTATCCTGCACAAACTTTTCAGAGGATTATGAGGAAGAGCAAGAGGCAGATGAACCAATAAGCTGTTACAACTGTCGCTATAGGAGATGGACTTCTAACAGTTTTATTTGTATGAAAGGGGATTGAAAAGCCACCCAAACACAAACGCGGGGACGGTTCTCTGTTTGACAAATTCAAATCATTAGGCCTTGTATATTCTATGTACAGTAAATCCTGTCAATCTTGATAATTGTCTAAGAGAGCTTCCTCCTTTTTCTTTTAGTTCCCTGAAAATCTCATCTTGTTTATCCTTTTTAAGACTATGAAGTTTTCCTATATCTATGTTATATTTATTATAAATTATTTGTTCTATTTCTCCATCAGAAATTGTCCTTTTCTTTTCTTGAATATCTAAACATTCATCATCATTATTTTCCTCATGGAATTTTTTAAATTCTTGTAAGGATTTATTATAGTTTTCAGAAAATAGGGAAAGTCCATATTCTGTGTCTACAAACATATTTTTCTTTACATATTCATTGTAGCTATTCCACTTATAATTATTGACATTTTTTGTTAAACCAGCTTTAACCGGATTTTGATGAATATATCGTAACACTGTTAAGAAATATATATCATCTTCTATGGCTTCACTTTTAAATCTGTCTTGAAACAAATGACCCTTTCTACTGTATTGCCAATTATACCAGCTTACGTAACTGACCCCTATCCTTTTCATGGAATTGCTAATGCTTTCCATGTCCTCTTGAATTAATAAATGGATATGATTATTCATCAAACAATAGGCGTATATTTTATAATTCCCATTATCAGCATATTTTTGTAGGATTTTAAGAAATTTATCATAATCTATATTTTTTGAAAATATATTTTGAAGATTAATGCCTCTAAACATTACGTGATAAATACCTGTCGAGCTTATTTGTCTTACTTGTCTTGCCATAACTTCCCTCCTACTGTTAAATTAGAATAAAAAACAACAGTATTCGTATTTTGGACTATAATACTTTTTAGCATTTATTTCTTGCATATAAAAAAGAACTATTTTGTAGAGATATTTTTTGTTTTACCGGTTGGAATTCCCGGTAATTTATACTTGTCATTAATTCCATTCTATTAAGAGTTCCTTTAATATTTTAGAGGAGTCAAATCTATAATGACCATTAATAAAGCCTTTCTCTAAGTAATCTTCTTCTCTATTTGGTTGGCCGCCATTATGAATTACATAAGGTAGACCATGTCTATTCCTTTTGTCCGAGATAATACCAATATGTTTATCATTGTTAAAGATTACTATATCACCTGGTTGCCACTCCTTAAGATTAGTAATATCAGTAGCTAAGCACATGGCATGTTCTTTAAAGAAGATATGTAGGTTTTTAACCCTTCTAAAATCAATATTTTTATCCGGGCGTTCAATATGGCTATATGCCTTTTCCCTTAATTTAATATCCAGGTCCACCATTTCCCGTAAATTATAGCCGGCATTTTTAAAGGCTCGCCAGACGACATCTGTGCAAACACCAATATTATCCGGTGGAAACCCATTATCCTGGTATATGCCGTTATATTTTGGACGATTTTTAGCATCTTTTCTTGCTCCTAATAAAATGTCAGTATAATCATCTACTTCATTATTATTAAAATCAATACTACTATGAATGGTTTCAATTCCAAAGTGTCTATTTGAATAAGTTTTTTTAGGGAGCAAATTATAATAGTTTAAAACATATAAGACAAAAATAAAAAGTAAAGATAATATTATTAAAAGAATAGATTTAATGGGATATCTTTTAGCTTTCATTATAAGACTCCTATCTAATACTTTATAATCTTTATAAATCTATGTAAAATTATTTTGTCACTACCATACCATAGCTAAATTAAATGAAATTTTGGAGTAGTATAGATTTAATACTATACAATAAACCTATATAACATGGTGTATTATTTGATAAGATATAGGTTATATCCAACTAAATTAATTATATTTAAATTGAGTGGAAATGTCAAACAGAGAACCGTCCCCATGTTTGTGGAAATGTCAAACAGAGAACCGTCCCCATGTTTGTGGAAATGTCAAACAGAGA
>CAYMVC010000135.1:0-4025 GCA_964393755.1 uncultured Eubacteriaceae bacterium
CACACCCTTTATTTCCCCACCATAAAGGGGAGACCTATGTAGGTTTTCCCTAATCACCTGATGGGTTTTATCATTAGTGTAAGTGAGATAACAGGGTACCTGATCCCTATCTATTTTGTCACTTGTGAAGGAAAAGGGAACTATTTTCTCATCCCCTGGTTGAATAATCATCTTAGAAAAGTCCACAGACCTCTTATGAACCCGGGCAGGAGTACCTGTTTTTAGCCGCATTAGATTAAGGCCCCTATCCATTAAGTCATAGGATAGACTTTCCGCTGCCATCATTCCGTTAGGTCCACCAGGATAAGACACATCCCCAATAAATATCTTTGCCCTTAAAAATGTACCAGTGGCTATTATAACAGTCTTACCATGATAAAGTCCCTTGGTTTTAGTAATAAGGCCCTTTATTTGACCCTCTTCAATTACTAGCTTCATAACTTCATTTTGTATAATGTGTAAGTTTTCCTGGTCTTCCAATACCCTTTTCATTGTATGGGTGTATTCAACCTTATCAACTTGGGCCCTTAATGAGTGGACAGCAGGACCTTTTCCAGTATTAAGCATCCTGTTTTGTATAAAGGTCCTGTCAATATTTTTACCTATTTCCCCCCCCAGAGCATCAATTTCCCTAACAAGGTGACCCTTTCCCGTACCGCCAATAGATGGATTACAGGGAAGGTGGGCAATATTATCTAAGGTAAGGGTTATTAACAGGGTTTTGTATCCTAATCTTGCTGGTGCTAAAGCTGCTTCACAACCGGCATGACCACCGCCCACAACTATGACATCATAATTTCCCGCAATATATTCCATATTAAATTCCTACTTTCCAATACAAAAATTAGCAAAGATCTGATCAATAATATCCTCTTGGATAGTATGGCCAGTGATTTGCCCAAGTAAGTCCCAACTATCCTTTAAGTCTATGGATATTAATTCCAAGGGCAGATTATCCCTAATTGTTCCAATAGTTATATTAACACTTTCCAGAGCATTTTCCAATAAATTCTTATGTCTTATATTTGATACCAGGCCAGTGTCCCCGGCAGCCACCTTTCCACCATAAACCATTTGGTAAATTTCTTCTTCCAGTCTATCCAAACCCTCACCCTTTAGGGCAGAAATTTCAATCATTGTCTTTCCCTTGAAATGGCCTTTAAGTTCCTCAGTACTCAATTGGGCCTTTAGGTCTGATTTATTAAATAATACTATCGCTTTTTTATCCTTTAATAAGTCTATGAGGACTTGGTCTTCCTTGGATAAATGGGTGCTTATATCTAAAATAAATAATATTAAATCTGCCTTTTCCATTAGTTCCTTGGACTTGTCTACCCCTATTCTCTCTATTATATCTTCTGTCTCCCTTATACCAGCAGTATCTATAAGCCTCAGAGGAATACCCCTAATATTAATATAGTCTTCAATAATATCCCGGGTAGTACCTGGTACATCAGTTACTATAGCCTTTCCTTCTCTAAGTAAGGCATTTAACAGGGAGGACTTGCCCACATTGGGTTTACCTATTATAACTGTATTTAATCCTTCCCTAAGAATCTTACCGGTATCAGCAGTATCTAGGAGTTGTTCAAGTCCTATCTTTACTTCATTAGCCTGTTTTAATAATGCCTCATAGGTAATTTCTTCTATATCGTATTCGGGATAATCTATGGAAGCCTCTATATGGGCGATCATATTCAAAAGAATATCCCTAATTTCATTTATCCTTAAAGAAAGTTTCCCCTCTAACTGGTTAAAAGCTAAATCCATCCCCCTATCAGTTTTTGCAGTTATTAAATCTATAACTGCCTCTGCCTGGGATAAATCCATTCTGCCATTTAAAAATGCCCTTTTAGTAAATTCCCCTGGTTCAGCTAAGCTGGCACCTTGCCGTAAGACTAATTCCAATATTCTTTTTACTGCCAGGGTGCCACCATGACAATTTATTTCCACTATATCTTCCCTAGTATAGGTATTTGGTGCCTTCATCTTAGACACCAAGACCTCATCAACCCTAATATTGTTTTTAGGGTCTATAAAAAACCCATGGTTTATGGAACGGTTTTTTAAATCTGAAAAGGCTTTTCCTGATGAAGACTTAAATAATTTATCTATAATAAGGAATGATTGGTCACCGCTTATTCTAACAATCCCTATACCTGCCTCACCAGGGGCAGTAGATATGGCAGCAATGGTTTCACTTTTATACATAATTTTCACCTTCTTTATAATGTAAGGCAGGGTAATGGTTTTAGTATTCCCCATTCATTTTCCTCTATGCCAAGCTATAACCTTCATTCAATACGACAGAGGCATCTTTCCCTGACAACGGACGACCACAGGTCGCCCCTACTTTCCCACCTCTAATTACATAAACCCAGTAATATTTACTGGGTTTTAAGTGGGTCTATTTTTTTAAAGAAATAACTACCTTCCTATAGGGTTCTTCCCCTTCGCTATGGGTATTTACCCTGGGATGTTCTTGCAAATAATAATGAATAATTCTTCTTTCATAGGGATTCATAGGTTCTAATAAAACCTTCTTATGGGTCTTCACTACCTTTTTGGCTAATCTATCAGCTAATCTCTGAAGGGTTTTTTCCCTTCTTGCCCTATAATTTTCAGTATCTAATAAGACTCGGGTATATTTTTCCTTCCCTTTATTGATGACTAAACTGATTAAATATTGTATAGCATCCAGGGTTTCCCCTCTCCTACCTATTAAAACCCCCATATCCTTGCCTTCCACCTCAATGTTTAAAACATTGTCCTCCAGGTTTGTATTAATAATGGCAATCACATTCATAGATTTTAATATATTATTAAGAAAATCCCTTGCAATTTCTTCAGTATTATCCTTAAGAATAATTTCCACCTTTGCAAGCTTGCTACCAATACCAAATATACCTTTTGATGGAACATCTACCACATTAATTTCCACATTATCTCTATGGGCATTCAATTCCTTTATTCCATTGTCTATTGCATCTTGAATGGTTACTCCTGTAGCTATTGTTTTTTCCATTCTATCTTGAAACCTCCTTATTACCGGGAACATTTCTTAAGGCCATGTATTGTTGACCCATTTGGAATAGGTTACTGACTACCCAATATAAGGCCAGTCCTGATGGAAATTTAATACTTATCCAGCCAATCATCAGGGGCATTATAATACCCATAGTTTTTTGGGTTTGGGCCGCATCGCCAGTGGCATTATTACTGACCATTTTTGTAGATAAATAAGTAGTTAAGGCTGCCAGAACAGGTAAAATATAGATTGGATCTGGTTCCCCCAGATTTGGTAACCATAAAAAGTTTTGTACTACACTTTCATATACTTCCTTGGGAAATACATAGAGTTCGGGACTTTGCAAAACCCTAAAAAGACCTATTAATACGGGAAATTGTAGAAGAAGGGGCAAGCATCCGCCGGCAGGGTTGTAATTATTCTCCCTATATAACTGCATCATCTTCTCGTTTAGCTTTTCCTTATTATTTTTATATTTTTTTTGTAATTCCTGAAGTTGCGGTTGAAGTTCATTCATTTTCTTCATGGAATTTGTTTGTTTTAAAGTTAAGGGGAGTAAAACAATTTTTATTATAATAGTAAATAAAACAATTGCCAATCCGTAATTTTGTATTACTAGATAAACCCCATATAATAGTTTTCCCATCGTTTGGTATATAAAACTCATTAAAAAACCCCCTATTAATATTTTATCTAACCCCTTCACCTATGGTAGGGGATCATTGCCACCAGTATGAAAGGGATGACATTTCAAAATTCTTTTTATCCCTAAAAATGCACCTTTTACAATTCCATACTTTTCTATAGCCTGATATGTGTATTCAGAACAAGTGGGATTAAATCTACAAGATCTAGGTAATATCGGAGATATTAACCTTTGATAAAATCTCACTAATAATAAAGCAACCCTCTTTAACAAAAAGAGACACCTTCTTTATCTTATTCTTGCCAAAAATTCACCTTTCTTATCAAGTGGACTAAAGCCTTTTCTATTGAT
>CAYMVC010000136.1:0-4009 GCA_964393755.1 uncultured Eubacteriaceae bacterium
TAGACCCAAGATGCTTCGCTAGTATGCTTTTGGGCGGTTCTCAGCATGACAAACCCTGAAGCATGTCACTCTGAGAACGACAGTATGAGCATACCCACGAAGAGTCCTGACCCTAGATGCTTTGCGTTTCTCAGCATGACATTTGATTTTAATTTCAAGCATTGGGGAAGGTTCTTTTCTAAAAGCACAATAGAACCCGTCCCCCTGTGTTAAAAATACATTTGTTTGTTTTGGCTTTATTTGTTATAATATTTTTAAATTATAGTGGGCGGGAATATTTGGAACTTTTAAACCCTTGAGTAGAGGAGAATATAAACTTCCTCTTTTTTCTATTTTATATTAATAAAGTTGGTTTTTGGTTAATATAAGATATGGGGTGCTAGGGAAAACTAACCCCTCTAAGATAATAAATGATATAATAATAGGGATAAAATTAAGGAGTGAATAGATATTGAAAACCTATAAGATGGAAGTAGGGGGGAGACCCTTAGTTGTTGAAATTGGTAAACTTGCAGGATTGGCTCAAGGATCTTGTACTGTTTATTATGGGGATACAGTGGTTTTAGTGACGGCTTGTGCATCAAAGACCCCCAGAGAAGGATTGGATTTTTTACCCTTGAGTTGTGAATATGTGGAAAAGTCTTATGCAGTTGGTAAGATACCGGGAGGTTTTATTAAAAGGGAAGGGAAACCCAGTGAAAAGGCAGTCCTAACCAGCAGGCTTATTGATAGGCCAATTAGACCCTTATTCCCAGATAATTACCACAATGATGTTCAGGTAATTGCCACAGTGCTTTCAGTAGACCAGGATTGTAGTCCTGATGTGGTGGCCATGGTAGGGTCATCAATAGCCCTTTCCATATCCAATATTCCCTTTGCCGGACCTACAGGTTCTGTAAGTGTTGGTATGGTTAATGGTGAATACATAATAAATCCTACTTTAGAACAAAGGGAAGCCAGTCCCCTAGACCTAATAGTTGCCGGTACTAAGGAATCTATTGTTATGACTGAGGCGGGGGCAAATGAGTTGACTGAGGAAGAAATCCTAGAGGCAATTTTATTTGGTCATGAAGAAATCAAAAACATAGTAGACTTTATTGAAGATATTGTTTCAGAAGTGGGTAAGGAGAAAAAAGAAATTGAGGAAGTGGAGAATTTAAATGAGGCTTTAGAGGCAGAAATCAAGGAATTTGTTAGTGATAAGATTGAAAATGCCTTGGATATTCATGGGAAGCAGCCTCAAGCTGATGCTCTGGATCAATTATCTGAAGAATCAATAGAATATTTTCAGGAAAAGTACCAGGATAATGAAGACCTTGCCAAACTGGTAAGTGAAGTTATTTCATATACCAAGAGAGAATTAATTAGAAGTAGGATTGTTGAAAAGGAAGTTAGACCTGATGGACGTAAGCCTAGGGAAATCAGACCAATATGGAGCCAAGTGGGTATGTTACCTAGAACCCACGGCTCAGGCATATTTACCAGGGGGGAAACCCAGGTAATGACCGTTGCCACATTAGGTTCCCTTAGGGATGCCCAAAGAATAGATGGTCTTGAGGAGGAAATGGATAAGTCCTTTATCCATCAATATAATTTCCCCCCCTATAGTGTTGGGGAGACAGGCTTTATGAGGGGTCCTGGCAGAAGAGAAATAGGACATGGTGCCCTGGCAGAAAGGTCTTTAGTTCCTATGATGCCAGATAAGGAAGACTTCCCTTATTCTGTTAGATTGGTATCAGAAGTTTTAAGTAGTAATGGGTCTTCTTCCCAGGCCAGTGTTTGCGGTAGCACCCTGGCCCTTATGGATGCAGGGGTGCCAATAAAGAATATGGTAGCCGGCATAGCAATGGGTCTAATAGAAGAAGGGGATAAAATCACTGTATTATCAGATATCCAGGGGGTGGAAGATGCCTTAGGGGATATGGACTTTAAGGTTGCCGGTACTGAAAAGGGAATCACCGCCATGCAAATGGATATTAAAATTCAAGGAATAAATCGTGCCATATTGGAGGAAGCATTAGAACAGGCTAGAATAGGTAGGTTACACATACTGGATAAAATGAAGGAAACTATAGACCAGCCTAGGGCAGAATTTTCTAAATATGCTCCAAAGATTGTTACCATGTCTGTCCATCCAGATAAGATAAGAGACATTATAGGTACCGGTGGTAAGGTGATAAATAAGATTATTGAGGACACTGGTGTAGAAATTGATATTGAAGATGATGGCACTATTTACATTGTGGCAAATGACCAAGAATCTGGTAATAGGGCAATAGAAATCATCGAAAACATTACTAAGGATCCTGAAGTTGGTGAAGTCTATAATGGAAAGGTAATTAAAATAATGAATTTTGGTGCCTTTGTGGAAATCCTACCTGGAAAAGAAGGATTACTTCACATTTCAAATATAGCCCATGAGCGTATAAATAAGGTGGAAGATGTATTGGCGGAAGGTGACCAAGTGGAAGTAAAACTAGTGGAAGTTGACAACCAAGGGAAAATGAAGCTTTCTAGAAAGGCGATTTTACCTAGACCTAAGAAGTGATAATAGGTAAAATAAAGTTTTAACCTAGGGATAGATTTTATTTTACTTGAATAGTATATTAAAAGGTAGGGAAATGAAATTACCTGGGAGGCTATTAGGTGGTAGGTCTATTAAAGATATTAAAAAGTGAATTAGTGGTATTTATAATGGCTGCCACCCCCTTAATCGAACTAAAAGGGTCTCTGCCTTATGGGATTTTTGTACTAGACATGAACTATGTTCATGCATATATTATATCTATATTAGGGAGTATAACACCCTGTCCTTTTATATTGAAGTTTTTACCAAATATATTAAGGGACCTTAAGGGAATAGGTATTTTTACAGGCTTTGCCAATTGGGTTACCAATCGTGCTATTAGAAAATCTGAAAAGATTAAGAAATATAGTTTATGGGGCTTGTTTATATTTGTTGCCATACCATTACCGGGGACAGGGGTATGGACAGGGTCTGCCATTGCAGCCTTGTTAAAATTGCCCTTTAAGGATGCATTTATAGCTTGTTTACTGGGTACAATAGTGGCGGGGCTCTTAATGCTAATACTCTCCCACTTTGGACTAATGATTTTATAGATTATTAAATAAATAAAGACTTATTAAGAGAGGTGGAGGGACTAGGCCCATTGAAACCCGGCAACCAGCTATGCACGGTGCTAAATCCTACAGATTTTATTCTGAAAGATGAGTTGTATGAGATTAATCACCTCTTCTTTTTGAAGGGGTTTTATTATTTTACATAAGATAATAATTATTAATAAAAAGAAAAGAGGGAATAAAATGGTCAAACAATTATTTACATCAGAATCTGTTACTGAAGGTCATCCAGATAAAATGTGTGACCAAATTTCAGATGCTGTATTGGATGCTATATTAGAAGATGACCCTAATGCTAGGGTGGCATGTGAAACAATGATTACCACAGGTTTTGTGGCTGTGGTAGGGGAAATATCTACAATATCCTATGTGGATATACCTAAAATAGTCAGACAAACTATAAAGGACATAGGATATGACAGGGCAAAGTACGGCTTTGATGGGGAAACCTGTGGAGTAATTACAGCCATAGATGAGCAATCTTCAGATATAGCCTTAGGGGTAAATCAGGCTTTAGAAGCTAAGGAAGGCCTTATGAGTGAAGAGGAGTTAGATGCAATAGGTGCTGGGGACCAGGGTATGATGTTTGGAATAGCAACAAAGGAAACACCAGAATTGATGCCCCTTTCCATTTCCCTTGCCCATAAATTGGCAAGGCAACTTACCAAGGTAAGAAAGGATGGCCTACTTGATTATCTTCGCCCTGATGGAAAAACCCAGGTTACTATAGAGTATAGTGATGGGAAACCCAAAAGGGTGGATACAATAGTGGTTGCAGCCCAACATGGACCGGAGGTGGACAGGAATACAATAGAAAAGGATATAATAAAACATGTTATCCGACCTATTGTAGCTGAGGACCTATTAG
>CAYMVC010000137.1:0-3966 GCA_964393755.1 uncultured Eubacteriaceae bacterium
CATTATCCCCTGTATTATTTCCAATACTTAAAAGAATATACAATATTCATCTAAGTTTTTAAACAAAATAAAAAGCCTGAACCCCAAAAGATTCAAGCATTTAAAATTTATTCCTGTTAATCAACAAAATATATATTTGAAATATATTCTATTAGATTTTCATCATGAAAATCCAGTGAATAACCTTCTATCCTTAGTACATATTTGCCCTTTCTAATAACTATAGTATCTTCTTTTTCCCCTAGGATAAGTTGGTCTGCCCCCCACTTCTTTCTTAGGTCTTCATCCTCCTTTAATTTTTCCACATTATTTGTAAACCGTCGGAAACTTTTTAAATATCTTTTTAAGGCCCTTGTTTCCCCCTTAAATACCAATTTACTAAAGGAATGGTCCTTACTTCTGTGATAGGAAATAGCCAAGTAGTTTCCAGAGATACCTCCCCTTAAATTATAAGAAAGGGGGATAAAATAAGAGGAATCTGATTTAAAACCAAACCAAGGGTCTTCCTTTTGGCTGGTTCCTGATAACTCTTCCACATCTACTATAGGATAGTCTTTTGGTATAATAACTTCCTCTTCTCTATAATCCCTATCCATAAGTACCCCCGATAGAAAGTAAATCACTATGAATAAGAACCCAAGTACTATAAAGGCACCGATAAAAGAAAAATAAAGTCCATCATCTTTTCTCTTGCCTTTTTTCTTTACAAATAATCTAAACAAGATTCCTAAGCCCATACTCATTCCTACTATTATTAGAATAAATGCAATCTCATTTATCCTGGCCCTCGCATTAATAAACAGAAAAACTAGTGTTAACCACATTGCTATAGTCCTTACCCAATCAAATACAAAGGCCCTGAATTTGCTAGCCCTAAGATTTGGGCGTGCTAATGTCTTGCCCCCTTTGAGTTTTCCCCTAGTCCTAATTACCCAGATTAAGAAATAACCCAGCTTTGCTATGGAATTTATAATAAAAATAGTTAACCCAATACCCATTATCATCCTGGGGGTATTGATAAAAAACATATGGGGGAGGAAAAATAGTTCGTATAGGATATTTCTTAATAAAACTACTACTAATGCCAGGTGTATAAGCTCCCCCTTTAACATGGTCTTTATAAGAAGCTTTCGTTCCATCTCTCCATCAGTCTGGATAGGGATTGGTTCTACCCCCTCCCCAGCATAGAAGAATTGAAGATAGTCCTGGGAGGTGATAAAGTGCCAGCCGGCATCCTGGCAAAGACCCCGGTATTCCTTAACATCTGGAATATTTTCTGGAATTAAAGGACCTCCATCCTTAAAAACATCTACATAAAACTTAAGATTACTGGGAGGAATTTTTTCAAAGATAGCATAACCGCTGAATGCCCCTATCTTCTTAAGCATCCACCCTTTTCTGGCCATATTTTCTAGATATTCTTCTATTGCCTTATAATCGGTGGCTATAAAGCTCCAAGGTACCCTTTTTTTCCTTTTCATTTTATCACTCTCCCTTCAATATTTTCCTTCCGTCTTCTAAGAGTTGGTCCAGTCTATTGTATTCATCCTGTAAAACACCTAAGCCTTTTGGAGTAATCTTATAGGTCCGCCTTCTATCCTCCTGGGATATTTCCACAATAAGTTTTTCCTCTTGGAAACGGGAAAGAAGGTTATATAGGGTCCCTGGACCTATCCTTACCCGTCCCTTTGTAAGTTCCTCTACCTGCTGCATAATTCCATATCCATGATTAGGCTGAACCAGGCTTAACAATATATAATACATAGGTTCTGTTAAAATTCTCAATTGGTCATTGGCCATAAAATCATCTCCACTATATCAACACTAGATATATCGTATATTGATATAGTAACATATTGCCCAAATAATGTAAATAGCTTTGGGTGGAAAATTGAAAAGAAAAAAGGCAGAGTCATTAGACACTGCCTTTTTAATGGCAAGATATCTTGCCATAATATCATCGGGCTGACAGAGGCGTCAGCCCCTATAAGCTAGTTGTTAGAAACTTGTTTCTTTACAAATAGCTTACTCAGGCGAGTGTAACGAGACCTGAGCTTCCACTATTAAATTAATCCCCTGACGACCAAGGGGCACTAAAATGGGAGGGGCAGAGCCCCTCCCCTACTTTTTTGTCACGCTGAGTCCTACCCTAAATCATACTCGCGAAGCATCTTGGTTTAGATCCTTCGGGCTGACAGAGGCGTCAGCCCCTACATATCCCATCCCTTATCCCATATTAATTAATCATCATCATCAGCCATTATAGGATAATGAGAATAATCATCCTCGTAATCATAAATAGGTATCATACTATAGTCTGGCAACATTCCTGGCATCATCCCCGGCATCATCCCATGATGATCACAGGGATTCATGGGGAAGGGGACACAAAAACAATACATTCCCATTCCTTGACCACAGCCTGGCATCATCCCTGGACCCATTCCAGGACCACAGCCCGGCATCATTCCTGGTCCAATTATGGGACCCATTCCGGGACCACAACCTGGCATCATTCCATAATCCGGTGCTATTTCAACCATATCTGGCATTTCTGGATATTCTTCTTTACCTTTTTTTCTTGACATCAAGACTCCTCCTTACTCATTGAGGTATAATAATATGCTATTAACTCAATATTATTATATGAGTCTAGGAATCTTTGGTGACAAAAGATAGAAAGGAGGATTGGGTATTTGTCCTATGGAATTCTAAAAAGTTCTTTTCCATTTTCTGTGGTTATTCTTGCCACCTCTTCCACACTAAGGTCCTTTATATGAGCAATCTTTTCCGCCACATATTTAACCAAAGAAGGATGGTTTCTTTTGCCCCTAAAGGGTTCTGGAGTCAAATAAGGGCTATCGGTTTCTATTAACAAGTGGTCTAGGGGAATTTCCTTTACCACTTCAACATTTTTCCTAGCATTTTTAAAGGTAATAGGACCGGATATGGATATATATAAGCCTAATTCTATAAATTTATAGGCCATTTCCACACTGCCGCTATAGGAATGGAGGACACCTCCACTTTTTCCATTGTAATGGCTGTGTAGAATATCATAGATATCCCCATGGGCTTCCCTGTCATGGACTATAATAGGAAGATCTAGCCTTCCAGCCAATTGAATTTGGTCAATAAATACCTTTCTTTGAATATCCCTGGGGGAATGGTCCCTATAATAATCCAAACCAATCTCCCCTATTGCCACCACCTTTGGGTCTTTGGCCATTTCTTCTAATTGTGGATAGCTATCCTTCTTAACATCCTTAGCATTATGGGGATGGTAGCCTATGGCCGCATATATAAAGTCATATTTCTTGGCTAAGTCCATTGCCTTCCTTGAGCTATACATATCATCGCCGGGATTTACAATTAGGTCTATGCCCTCTTCCCTGGCCCTTTTAATTATTTCTTCTCTATCTTCATTAAATTTTCTATCATCTAAATGGGCATGACTATCAAAATACAAGAAAAAACCTCCTTTAGCTTATCTTTGTGCCACTGGGCATATCATCTTCTATAGTCACTAGGGTCAGCTTTTTACCCTTGCTGGCTGCAAGGATCATTCCCTTAGATTCTTCACCCCTGATTTTTACAGGCTTTAAGTTAGCTACTAATATAAGGGTTTTACCCACCAGGTCTTCTGGGCTGTAATACTGAGCAATACCTGATACAACCTGCCTTCTTTCATTGCCAACTTCTAACTGCATTTTGATAAGTTTATCTGCCCCTTCCACCTTCTCTGCCTTGACAACCTTAGCTGTTCTAAAATCTATCTTGGCAAAGTCCTCTATGGTAATAAGTTCTTCCTTAGGACTCTTATCAACCTTCTTTACTTCCTTTTTTTGCTTTTCTTCTTCAGCTTCTATTCTTGGGAAGATCACCTTTCCCTTTATTACTTTTGATTTTATTGGATATTGGCCAAAGACTTCCAGGCTGTCCCAGGTGGTAATATCCCCCTCTTCT
>CAYMVC010000138.1:0-3953 GCA_964393755.1 uncultured Eubacteriaceae bacterium
GGCTAGAGGAGCAGATTTTGAAAGTGGAAATATACTCCAAAGGGCAAAAAGCCTAGTTCCCCTTCTAGTGCCCTTATTTATAAGCGCTTTTAGAAGGGCAGACGAACTTGCCGTAGCTATGGAAGCAAGATGCTATCGGGGAGGGGAAAATAGAACTAGAATGAAAGAATTACAAATCCATACCAGAGATGTTTTTGCTTATGGTGTAATGGGAATACTAGTTACCCTGATAATAATAAATCCATACCTTATGGGGATGATTCAAGGTGCGTAATATACAGATCATAATCGGCTACGACGGGTCCAACTACCATGGATGGCAAATGCAAAAAGATTTAATCACAGTCCAGGAAGAAGTGGAAAAGGCAATTAATAGACTTACAAATGAAAATAACAAGGTAAATGCTTGTTGCCGGACCGATGGAGGAGTTCATGCCAGGGGACAAAGTGCAAACTTTTTTACTGAAAGAAATATAGCCCTAGAAAAGATTCCCCCTGGACTAAACACCTATCTTCCAAAGGATATAAAAGTATATAAGGCAATAGAAAGACCTATAGAATTTCATTCCCGCTACCATGCCAAAGGGAAAAGATATACCTACCATATACTAAACAATCCCTATGGATGTGCCCTAGAATACAAGAGGTCATGGCATATAACAAAAAAACTAGACCTGGAGGAAATGATAAAAGCCAATGAACATATAATTGGCACCCATGATTTTTCTGCTTTCAGAGTAACAGGAAGTGGAGTAAAATCTCCCATTAGAACTATCAAAAGTTCAAAACTAATAAAAGAAGGGGATAAAATCATACTAGATATAGAAGGAGATGGATTTCTATATAAAATGGTCCGGTCTATTGTGGGGACCCTAGTAGAAGTAGGTAGGGGAAGATTTGACCAGGAAGATATGCCAAGGATAATGGAATCAAAAGATAGAAAAAATGGTGGAAAAACAGCCCCGCCAGAAGGTTTATATTTGGAAAAAATATATTATTAAAGATTGACACACCAGGTTCCTTGTATTAAAATAAAGAATGGTACAGTATTTGAATCACTAGCCCCGATACAAATACGATCATAATAAATGAAAATAAAA
Organism: uncultured Eubacteriaceae bacterium; assembly: GCA_964393755.1. Taxonomy (GTDB): domain Bacteria; phylum Bacillota; class Clostridia; order Eubacteriales; family Garciellaceae; genus DUPX01. The sequence goes on from CAYMVC010000138.1 coordinate 1,101, forward strand.
GTAAATGGAATTGGTTAATAAGGAGGGAAACAGGATGAAGACATACATGGCAAAAGCCAATGAAATAGAAAGAAAATGGTTTATAATAGATGCAGAAGGAAAGGTGTTAGGAAGACTAGCAAGTGAAGTTGCATCCATTTTAAGAGGTAAAAATAAGCCAATTTTTACACCCCATGTAGATACTGGAGACCATGTAATTATATTAAATGCAGAAAAAGTAGTATTGACAGGAAATAAATTAGAACAAAAAATGTATATAACCCACTCCCAATATCCAGGGGGATTAAAGAAAGTACCTTATAGCAGACTTATGGCAGAAAAACCAGAAAAAGTAGTCTATGAAGCTGTAAGAGGAATGTTACCCCACACCAAATTGGGACGAAAAATGATAAAGAAATTAAGAGTATACAGAGGAACAGAACATCCACATGAAGCACAACAACCAGAAGTATTAGAGGTAGACCAATAATCTAAAAAGGTTGAAAGGAGGATAAACATTGGCAAAAGTACAATATTTTGGAACCGGAAGAAGAAAGAAATCAATAGCGAGAGTAAGACTATTACCGGGAGATGGAAAATTTATAGTTAATGGTAGAGAACTAGACGAATACTTCGGACTAGAAACCCTAAAAATGATAGCAAAACAACCATTAGCTTTAACAAATACAGAAGGAAGATTCGATGTAATAGTAAAGGTAGAAGGTGGAGGCTTTACCGGACAAGCAGGAGCAATCCGCCACGGAATAGCAAGAGCCCTAGTACATGCAGACGAAGAACTAAAACCAGCTATAAAAAAGGCAGGCTATTTAACAAGAGACCAAAGAATGAAAGAAAGAAAAAAATACGGCCTAAAAGCCGCCAGAAGATCCCCACAATTTTCAAAACGATAGGATTATCTGCGAAACACAAAAAACAGGGAAAAAAGGAAGTTCACTTACTTTTTTCCCTGTTTTTTGTGTTTCATAGGAATCTATAAATGACCGAAGCCCGGTAGGGCTGAGGTTCTTTATAGATTCGCAGATAATCCGTCTACACGAGCTTGCATTCAATGGGGATTTTTTTTATTTGTTTATAGGAACGCAAGAATGACTGAGACCACGGAGTGGTCGAAGTTCAGTCTTGTGTTCGCAGATAACTGCCGGCTAGGTACTTTTTTTCCTGTTTTTTGTGTTTCATAGGAATCTATAAAGTGAAACTGGATTTTTGTTTTAGGAAAATCCTAGCTGAACTTATCCAGGGGTCTAGCGCCACTTAAGAAGTACTAGTGGCGGTTAACCATCGGATAAATGACTCCAGCTTCTTTGGCACTATGATTTTCTTAAGGGATTCGCAGATAATCCGTCTACAGAGAGCTAAAAATCAGCTGTCGAATGCTTGCATTCAATGGGGATTTTTTTTATTTTTCTCCACTTCCACTTCCAACCATGATAAAATAGAAGCAGATAAGGCATAATTTAAAAGGAGTGAAACCACATGAAATATCAAATAAGACAGAAAATATTTACCTTTGCAGATAACTTTACCATAAAAGACGATGAAGACAGAGACCAATTTATAGTTAGAGGAAGATTTTTTACTATAGGGGATAAACTAAGCATAGAAGACCTAGAAGGGAATGAACTAGCCTATATAGAACAAAAGATATTCCGATTTCTTCCCGAATATAACATCTATAGAGGTGGGAAACAACTAGCAAATGTAAAAAAAGAATTCACATTATTTAAATCAAGATTCAATATACAAAGTACCATGGGCAGCTATACAATGGAGGGAAATATTTGGGCCCATGAAATTCAAATCCTAAAAGACAATAGAGAAGTGGCATGGATCAGCAAAAAATGGTTGTCCTTTTCCGATACCTACCTGGCAGAAATTGACGATAAAGAAGACCAGGCATTTATGTTAGCCCTGGTCATAGTTATAGATCAAGTACTCCATGATAATAGAAAAAACAACAATAATTAATAGGTCTAATCAATCCATAGAAAGTTTTTGTAGGGACTAGCTGTACTGGTCCGCTGACCCCAGAAATAATCAATCAAGCTTTTGTAGGGGCCAGCATTGCTGGCCCGCCTACTTCAGAAACAATCCATAGAAAGGTTTCTTATTTACCTATTCCCTCTTTTACCCATCCTGCAACCTGAAGGGTACGTTTAGCCTGATGTATAACCGCATCCTTTACATCTTCAATCATCTTTCCATCTTGACCAACAGTTACCGTTGTTCCATAGGGATTTCCCCCTGCACCGAAAACCACTGGATCTGTATAGCCGGGAGCTGCTACAATAGCCCCCCAATGATACATTATGGTGTACAATGACAAGATTGTAGCCTCCTGGCCACCATGAGCATTTTGTGCAGATGACATGGCACTTACAACCTTATTAACTGTTTTCCCTTTTGCCCAAAGACCCCCTGCCAAATCAAAGAATTGTTTCATCTGGGAGGCCATAACACCAAATCTAGTAGGTACACTGAAAATATATGCATCAGCCCATTCCAGGTCTTCCATTGTGGCTACAGGAACATCCTTTGTGGCATCCACATGGGCCTTCCAACCAGGGTTATTATCAATTACAGATTGGGGGGCAAGTTCTTGAACCTTTAAGACCCTAACTTCAGCCCCTGCTTCTTTTGCCCCCTCTTCAGCCCACCTTGCTAATTGATAGTTTGTGCCAGCCATGCTGTAGTAAATTATTGCTAGTTTTATATTATTCATTATATTCTCTCCTTCTATGATAGACTTTAAATTATATAAAAAGCTTATCTTTTATAGCTATCAATGTATTTATATCGTATTATACCCCTGGAAAAGAAACTTACACAGTTTTTACCAGTATCAATTATATAAAA
>CAYMVC010000139.1:0-3907 GCA_964393755.1 uncultured Eubacteriaceae bacterium
AACCACCGACACGAGGATTTTCAGTCCTCTGCTCTACCGACTGAGCTATCTGGGCTTTTTGGCGACCCGGAACGGGCTCGAACCGTCGACCTCCAGCGTGACAGGCTGGCATTCTAACCAACTGAACTACCGGGCCAAAATGGTGGTCGCAATAGGGCTCGAACCTATGACCCCCTGCTTGTAAGGCAGGTGCTCTCCCAGCTGAGCTATGCGACCATGTAGTCACTTCAATTAGCGACATATAATAGTATATACTATGCTTTACTATTAGTCAACGGAAAAATGAGACCATTTTAACAGGAAATTATTCTATCTTTTGCTCCATCTCTACACCAATTATTATACATAGATATTAACACTTTTACTACCATAAAATCAATAAGTAAGTAAAAAAAAGAAAAACCCTATGAATTGCATAGGGTTGTTTGGCTACTCCAATGTATAATTAATTAGTAAACTAATTATGCTCTTTGTACATTTGTAGCTTGAGGTCCTTTTTCTCCTTCAACAACTTCGAATTGAACTTCTTGTCCTTCTTCTAAAGTTTTGAATCCATCCATGTTGATTGCAGAAAAATGAACGAAAACATCGCTACCATCTTCTCTAGAAATAAAACCAAAGCCTTTTTCTGCATTAAACCATTTGACTGTACCGTTTTCCATCTTAAACATTCCTCCTAAAACTTAATACAAATTGAGATAGCACATCCACCACAAAACCCTTAATTTCTTAAAAGCCTAAGTAGTTTCATTACTTCTACTACAGTTTATCATTAAAGGTTTACAGTGTCAAACATTATTAATTGTATTTTCAACCTTTAAAATGCTGTGCTAATCTTAAGAATGTAAAACTAATATTTCCCAAAATTTAAACTAAATATAACATTACAATAATATAGTTCCCTATATGTATAATAATAATTCCAAATCTCTCATTTTAGATTATTTTATTGCTATATATTGAATCCTTTCACTGGAAAAATCAGGTTTTTCCAAAGTAAATGCTGAAAAATAATCAACTAACCTAAAACCAGCATTTTTTAATTTCTTTATAATGATATCTATTGAATAAGCCCTTTGCCAATGGGATTCATTAAATCTTTTATAATTCCCATTGCCCTTTATAAAAAAACTTAATTCAAAATTGATTATTTCCGTTTTTTTATTATAATAATTTTCCCATATATATGACACTTCTTCACCAGAATATGCAAAAGTTTTCCCGTTTAAAATTTCTTCTATCTTATATTTTGAATTCAAATCAAAAGCGAAAAAACCGCCCTTATCCAAGGAATCATAAACATTCTTAAATACATTCTTTAATTGACCATCTTTTAAAATATAATTTAACCCATCACAAGCGCAAATTATTGCATTTTGATTTTTAAAGCCTTTAAGTTCCTCCATATTTTGGCACAACCAATTTATTTTAATCCCCTGAACCCTAGCTTTTTGTTCAGCTATAGAAAGCATATCCTGGGATATGTCTATTCCAGTCATATTATATTTGCTAGCCAATGGAATAGTAATATTCCCGGTGCCACAAGCAAGGTCTATAATACTTTCCGGATTAATATGATAATAGGTAAAAAGTTTTTCAATGTATTCTACCCATGTTTGATAATCAACATCTTTCATTAGATGGTCATATACTTCAGCAAATTCTTGATACATCATAGAACCTCACTTATCTGTTTCTCCCCTGTCTTTCTTTCTTTTAATACTGGTCATTATTCCACCTATTTTACCGGTTTCTCTAGCTGTTAATCCGCCCCAACCATACTCCTTAACTTTTTCTAACAAGCCTAATTCTTTAGCTATTTCATATTTTAGAATATCCTGGGCCGTTAATGGTTTTTTCTTCTTGACCGACTTCCTTGGCTTATCCATATTAATACCTACCTCCTATTTTTTGAGTATTATATGGATAAAAAGATATTTTATTCTTTAGACCTTCATTATTTTCTAAATAAAAACTTTTTATCTTTCTTTTTTACCACTATAAAACGAAAAATTGCTATAGCAATAATAAGTGTTCCACCAATAATTAAAACTTCTTTATTGTATTCCCCCTCCATAAGTTCTAATTTGAACTTTTCCATTCCCTCAGGTATCCAATCTTCCTCCTCTACTTCTTGGATTATTTCTTTTGATATCTTATTTATTTGTTTTTCTGTCCAATCTCTATATATAAAACTATAAGTTTCATCATTCTTAGTTTCCTTTAATAGACGATATAGGCTTTTATAATCCTCTAGCTTTGAATAGGACATTATTTTATTGTATGTTATTAAATGTTCTACCTTTTCCTGTATTCCAGGGTTAAAAATTATGTCTCCTTCTAAAAGTTTGTATATTATTAGACTTTCCTCCGGTTGTTCTTCCCTTAAATAAGATTCAGCCATTATAAAGTAAATTCCTTTTTGTAATTTGTCATCCTCAGGTGTTTTTATATATTCTTTGCCTAATTGTATAACTGTATTATAATCCTTATTTTTATAAGCATTTACTATCCCCATAACCCTATTGGTACTTACAGACCCTAAATAGTTTATAATTTCAAAATCTACCGGATAATAATCAAAATCAACACTGGTATTATTTTCTATGTTGTTAAGACTCCACTTTAAAGTAAAATCTTCCCCTAGATCTGGTTTAATGCTAAATTTGTTTCCAAAATTATAAATTTTCACCTCTTCGTTGTCGAAATGAACTTCTATATTGATATTGGGTTTTCCTTGCCAATACTTAATGTGATCCATTTGATAGGAAATTAAATACTGGCTATCCTTCAATAATTTATTTTCTACCCTATAAGTAAACCTAATGGTCCTTTTCTCCCCTGGCTTAAAAGGGGAAGCCCAGGTTCTCCAATTATTGTAATCCTTTGTCAATCCCTTAATCTGTTTATTTATGCTGCTACCACTTACTTTTTTATTATTATAGGCATAAGGTGATATCCAGCTTTTAAAGTTCATAAGTTCTATTTCATGTTCAGGCACACCGAAATAACCATGTATAGTATCCTTTGTATTATTTTCCACCACATATTCAGCATCTATGGTGGCTGTTTGGTCACTATTTATACTAATGCTTATGTCTGCACTATCTAATATTAACTTCTCTCCTTGAATTACATATAATCCATGACCTGTCCAACCGGTAGACTCTATCTCTGCAGAAGCACTTGTGGAAAAAACTAAAAATATTAAAATAATAACTGTAAGTATTGGTGCCTTTTTCACTATATTTCCCCACCTTAATGTTTCAATTTAACTGATAAAACTAATAAAATTCTTAGCTGTTTAAATTTATTATTACTATTTATTTTTATTTTAGTCTTGTATAGATTATACCATGACAATCAGAAAATTTTCTATTATATCTTATTTTTCAACATCTTTCTTTTATTTAACAATATTGATATAATTATATAAGATTTAATACGACTATAGGGGGTCCTTAAGATAATGGAAAATTTTAATAAGATTAGTATACAGGAAATGTCTAAAAAGGATATGTTCACCATAATAAATGCTTTAGATCTAGCAGCTCATAATACACGGAAATATGAATATCTGGATTTAAAAGAACAAATCCTAAACCAATTATGTGATTTAGCTGGTTGTAATGAGGAAGAATTCCTAGCATTTCTTCAATCTTAGTTATAATAGTTGTTAATTTTGTTTACATACTTATTTTTTTTATGTATAATAGACACAATAAAGATAGAGGCGCATTTTTTATTAGTATATTTCTGGATGGGTATAGGCCCTTTTGAAGGAAATAGAAAGGAAAAAATGCCGAAGAAAGACTTTCCTATAGAAGTATTTTCTGGGCTTATTGTTAATAACAATAAGACTGTCATCAGTTTTGATGTTGCGCTATCTGTGATGTCATTCCTTTAA
>CAYMVC010000140.1:0-3899 GCA_964393755.1 uncultured Eubacteriaceae bacterium
ATAATGATTGTGGACGATGATGAAAATATTGTAAGGTTAATGTCCTTGTACCTTAGAAAAGAGGGCTACGAAAGCTTAGAATATTTTGATGGTAAGACAGCCCTGGATGCTTTTGCCAAGGAGGCTCCTGATCTGGTTATTTTAGACTTAATGTTACCAGAAATGGACGGATATGATATATGTAAGGAAATTCGCAGGATTAGCAATATTCCTATTATAATGGTGACTGCCAAGGGGGAAACCTTTGATAAGGTCCTAGGTTTAGAATTAGGAGCAGATGACTATATAGTAAAGCCCTTTGAGGGGAAAGAACTGACAGCTAGGGTGAAGGCAGTCTTAAGGAGGTATCAATTTGATAAGGGAAGTAATAAGGAAATAGTATATCCTAATATTGGGATAAACCTATCTAACTACAGCCTTAACTACCATGGCCAGAAATTAGAATTGCCTCCTAAGGAATTGGAACTCCTGTATTTCCTAGCCTCTAATCCAAACAGGGTCTACACCAGAGACCAATTGCTAGATAAAATCTGGGGTTATGACTATATAGGGGAAAGCAGGACTGTAGATGTTCACATTAAAAGATTAAGGGAAAAACTTAATAGGGATGACCCTTGGGAAATTAAAACTATTTGGGGTGTAGGCTACAAATTTGATTTTTAATAGGGGTGGTATTTTGAAAACTCTATTTGGAAAACTACTTATTATAAATATATGTATTATATTGGCAGGATTTATAATCCTGAGCTTTTCCATGTCTAAAAACCTAGAAAATTATTTTATTCAGAAAAAACAGGATCTCTTAATAGACCAGGCTAAGATTATTGAAGACCAATATTTGACCTATTTTGAAAGGGGTATTGTAGATGTGGACCGGCTGGCCTTTGAATTGGAGGCCTTAGACCGATACTTAAATGCTAGGATTTGGATGATTAATAGGAGGGGTCAGGTATATGTAAATTCAGGTGGAGAGGATCTGACCACTTTTATCAAGGACTTAAATATTGAGGAAATACAGGAGGTATTCCAGGGAAAGGTTTTAAAAAGGGAGGGAACCTTTAGGGGTTTCTTCCAGGAACCGGTATTAACCATAGGATACCCCATAAAAACAGGGAACCAGGTGGCCTTAGGTTTATTTATCCATAGCTCCATTCCGGAGATCCTTAAGACCACCAAGGATATAAGAAGGATTACTTTGATTTCATTGATTATTTCTTCCCTTATTGCCTTAATATTAGTTTTTTTAACATCTAGAAATCTTAGCCAGGAAATAAGTAGAATCAATGATGGGGTCAGGGATATAGCCAAGGGTAATTTTAATAAAAGGTTGGATATAAACAGACAAGACGAATTGGGAGAATTGGCTAACAACTTTAATATTATGGCAAATGATTTAAATAAATTAGAGGAAATGAGGAGAGATTTTATTTCAAATATATCCCATGACTTAAGAACACCTCTAACTTCTATAAACGGTTTTGTAAAGGGGATTTTGGATGGGACAATAGAAGAGAAAGACCGGGAGGAATATTTAAATATAGTCTTAGAAGAGAGCCAAAGATTGACTAAACTTACAAATAATATTCTTGATTTATCCAAGGTAGAAGGGGGTCAAATGAATATAGAAATTTCCCCCTTTGATATTAATCAACTGATACTAAATGAAATAGATAAGTTTGAAAGGCGGATCCTGGAAAAGAATTTACAGGTTGAATTAAAGCTAGACCATGAAAAGTTTATCTCCTATGGGGATATCAGTGGAATAGAAAGAGTCCTATATAATCTTTTTGATAACGGGGTTAAATTTACCGAAAATGGGGGTAAAATATATATTAAAAGCAAATATAAAGCCAATAAGGTTTTTATTAGTGTGGCTAATACTGGGAGGGTAATATCCCAGGAGGAATTAAAATATATATTTGATAGGTTTAATAAGCTAGATTCTTCCAGGGGACAGGATAGGGAAGGGTCAGGTCTGGGGCTATCCATAGTAAAGGAAATTATCAGGATGCATAAGCAGGGCCTAAATGTTACCAGCAATGAAGAAGGCCTAGAATTTACCTTCACCCTGGAGGCAGAAAAATTGCAATAAATTTTATTGTTAACAATTAGTTCACAATTTCGTAATAAATCCAGGGTAAGATAGGGATAAGGGATAAGGGATAAGGGATAAGAGCTAAGAGCTAAGGGATAAGTGGCTAGTGTTTAGTGGTCAGATGTAGGGGCGACCTGGGGTCTCCGCAAAAAAGGAGGTCTCGTTACTCGCCTGAGTGTAGGGGAGGGGTTCTACCCCTCCTGCAGTTCCAGCGGTGTCACTCTGAGAGCGACAGTATGAGCAGACCTACGAAGAGTCTTGACCCAAGATGCTTTTGCTTAACAGTAAACCTTCTGACCCTTGGTCATCTGCAATTATTACTAAAAATGAGGTGAATTTTATGGATTATAATAACAGGAATACAGAAAACCAATATGAGGTATTTGAAGTAGGAAAGAAAAAAAGAAAGGGTTTTTCCTTCAGCCAGATTATTATTTTGGCAGTAGTGATTTCCCTGGTGGGGGGTGCAGCCATAGGTGCAGGGTATAATCTTGCAAACTATATAATAACTGGTGATTTTGAAGGGGAAAATATTGATAAGGATTCTAGTTTTGATAAAAGTGATGGTGGAGAAATAACAGAAAATACTCCCCAGGTCACCCAAAAAGGTGGCCAATTATCAACAGAAGAGATTGTCCAAAAGGTAAATCCTTCAGTCATCGCCATTACCAGCAAGGTCCAGGGTCGGGATATTTTTATGAATCAAACTATTCAAGAAGGTGCTGGTTCAGGGGTGATATTTGAAATTAGCAATGAAGGTATTATGATTTTGACTAATCAACATGTGGTGGATAAGGCCCAACAATTGACTGTGGCATTTAATGATGAGGACAGGGCAGATGCTAAGCTGATAGGGGCAGATCCGGATGCTGATTTGGCGGTAATTAAAATAGAGAGAAAGGATATTCCCCAGGGAATAGAAAATAGTATTAAGGCTATAGAATTTGGGGATTCTGACAAGCTTTCAGTGGGGGAAAGGGCAATTGCCATAGGAAATCCTCTAGGCTATAGTGGTACAGTAACCTCAGGAATTATATCCGGACTAGATAGGGAGTTACATTTGGCAGATAAAAACTTAAAACTGGTCCAAACAGATGCGGCCATAAATCCGGGAAATAGTGGCGGGGCATTAGTTAATGGCAGTGGTCAATTAATAGGAATTAATACTATAAAGATTGCAGATTCTAAGGTGGAAGGATTGGGCTTTGCTATACCAATAAATCATGCAAAACCAATTATCCAGGAATTATTAAGTCAGGGCTATGTATCCCGACCATACCTAGGCATTGTTGCAGGAGATATAGATGAGGAAGCAGCCAAGACCTACAGGCTACCTATTGGAATTTACATTCATGATGTGATGGGTGATGGTGCTGCATATAGAGCTAACATTAGGTCAGGAGATGTGATAATAGAAATTGATGGAGATAAGATTCTTACTATGGAACAATTAACAAAATTAATTAGTCAGAAAAAAGTAGGAGATGAACTGACGATAACCATTGTTAGAAATGGTAAGGAGACTAAGGAATTAAAGGCAACCCTTTTAGAAAAACCAAATAATTAGAAACACAGTAGAACCTTTCCCACGTACATGATAACAGTGCTGAGTGGCTAGTGGTCAGATGTAGGGGAGGGGTTCTACCCCTCCTGCTGTTTCAGCAGTGTCACTTTGAACCTGGCAGTATAAAAAGGTTCTTAGGCAATTTCATTGCTTAAGTAAGTTATCTGTAACAAATCATAGATTTGAACAGCTAATAAATGGAACTCAGGTCTCGTTATACTCGCCTGAGTAAGTTATCTG
>CAYMVC010000141.1:0-3148 GCA_964393755.1 uncultured Eubacteriaceae bacterium
CATTTAGTATAAATTTACTAACCTGTATTGCTTATATGGTATAATTATTATTATAATATGTTGTATATATGCTTTAATGTTCAATTAATTTAATTTTTGCTCTATAAGGGAGGAAAAGCAATGGTTAACAAGAATGAAAAAGATACAGATAATAAAAATAAAAAAGGAAAAAGGAAAAAAATTTGGCGTATTTCAATACTTATTGTTTTAATACTAGGCATTGTAGGTATAGGTACTGGTGCAGGAATTGCTTATTCATATATTAAGGATACCCCTCCTATTAATATGGATAAATTTGAATATATGGAACCATCTATAATTCTTGATATAAATGGTGACTTTTATCAAGAATTACAAGGTGAAGAAAAAAGGGAAATAGTATCAATTGATAAAATCCCTGATATAGTTCAAAAGGCATTTATATCAATTGAAGATGAAAGATTTGAAAAACATAAGGGAATAGATTTAAGGGGGATTGGTCAAGCAGTATTACAGGGGATCAAAGCAAGGAATATTAAAACTGCTGGAGGTAGTACCATAACCCAGCAATTAATAAAATTGACCCAATTAAGTCCTGATAAAAATTTTAAAAGAAAGGCACAAGAAGCCTATCTTGCCATCCAACTGGAAAGAAATTGGACTAAAAAGCAAATATTAGAAGCCTATCTAAATAAAATAAATTTTGCTTATGCCCACGGTGTACAAGCTGCCGCCCAAACTTATTTTCGTAAAGATGTTGATGAACTAAGTATTTCCCAAGCTGCAGTATTAGCTGCAATTCCTAGAGCACCTTCAATATATAAACCCTACGTCTTTGAAAAAGATGAGGATGGAGTTTCTCACATGGTTTACGAGGATGATGAGGAAACAATAGTCCATTCACCAAAAAATAGGGACCGTGCTCTAACTATTATAGGAAAATTGAAGGAATTGGGACATATTAATGAAGGACAATATAATCAAGCTAAAGATGAATTGCTTAATAATAAAATCGGACTAGTCAGCCCAGAAGTTTTTCAAATGTATTCCTTCTTTACTGATGCCCTTTATGATCAAGTGTTAAAAGATATTAAGGAAGAATTTAATTATAACAGTGAGGAAGCAATAAGCCTGCTTATAAATGGTGGTCTAGTTGTCCATTCAACAGTAGATCCTAAGGTTCAATCAATTATGGATGAAAACTTTAAAAATGATAAACTGTTCCCCTCTCAATCTTCTGCTGCAAAAAATGCATCTAAGGCACTATCTGAGGAAAAGGGTGAAGAAATTGAATATAAACCAGAAGGTGCAATGGTTGTAATTGATAATAAAACAGGTAATGTATCTGGAATAGTTGGTGGACGTGATAAAAAAACAAGTCGCTCCCTAAATAGAGCCCTTCAATCCTTTCAGCCTGGATCCTCTACAAAGCCACTAACAGTTTATGCACCGGGAATTGATGCTAAAAAGATTACCTTAGCATCAACCTATGATGATGTTCCTATAGTGGCATCTATTCCAGGGTCTAAGAATTGGAAACCAAGAAATTCTGGTGGTGGTAATCGTGGGATGACAACGGTTAGAAAGGGTCTAACAAGTTCTTTAAATATTATTGCCGCCCAGGCTCTATTTGATGTTGGTGTGGAAACCTCCATGGAATATGGAGAAAGATTTGGATTAAATATGAAGGATGCTACATCCGCAGCCCTTGCACTAGGTGGATATGCTGAAGGCCAGACACCCTTGGCTATGGCTAGTGCATTTAGTAGCTTCCCTAGTGGTGGCATCAGAACAGAACCTACCTTTTATACAAAGATTGAGGATTCAAAGGGAAATGTAATTTTAGAGAAGAAAACAGAGAAAACACAAGTTATTTCCCCCCAAACAGCATATTTAATAACAGATGTGCTTAAGGATGTTGTAAGAATTGGAACTACTAATATTTCCGTTCCTAAAACAGATGTGGCAGGTAAGACCGGTACCACTGATAGCCAAATGCATGCCTGGTTTGTAGGGTATACACCCCAATATACAGCAGCTGTATGGTATGGTTATGATCAAAATAAATTAGTAGTAAACGGAAAAACTTATAAGCTAAATATTAATATATACGGAGGTTCTAAGCCTGGTCCTGCTTCAATGTGGGAAAGGGTTATGAGGGATATACACAAAGATCTTGGAAGCCAAAAGTTTCCTGGTAATCCAGGTGGTTTAGTATCAGCCCATGTTGATAGTATATCAGGATTATTGCCTACTGAATTATCTGCAAGGGATCCAAGGGGTTCAACGGTTATTTCAGAATTATTTATTAATGGAACTGTACCTACTGAAGAGGATAATTATCACGTAGAATTAGAAGTTGATATTTCTACTAATAAAATTGCCAATGAGTTTTGTCCTCCTGAACTGGTACAATCAAAGGTTTTTATTTTAAAACCTGAGGATCGTTTCCCTGGATCCGTTAGAGCTTCTAATCCAAACTTTGTACCTAAAAGTGAAGCCGGTGTTATCGCACCATCAGAAGATGATATTTGTGATAAACATGGGCCCACTTCATTAAATGAATTGGAAATCACCGCTTCAAAGAATACTATTCAGATTAATGAAGAATTACAACTAGCTATTAAAGGTAGTTCCTATGATGGTCAACCTGTAAGTATTAGCGATGTAGAATTTATTACCGACAGTAATATTGTAGAAATCCTAAATAAGAATACAGGTTTAATTAAGGGAAAAAAGGAAGGTAGTGCTAATATAACAGCAGCTATTAAATTTAAGTATAAAACCTTAGAAGATGGTCAACAGGTTGAAAAGGAATATTTAAAAACTGCTTCTATTAAAATAAAAGTTGTAAAGGCCGAGGAGGCAATGTATCAACTGGAATTATCCTCAAATGAACCAGTTATGGTAAGTGAAAATTTATATAGGATAACAATAGTTCCAAAACTAGAGAATTTTACCGGAAATATTAATATTTCCCTTGAAGCTGATGTATTAAAATTGCCTGATGGCAAGGCCTTTAAAAGAGCATCAGGGGAGTCCTTAACCTTCAATGTGGAAGTTATTGGGAAAAACCCTAAATTGACTATTATACTAAGTGCCAACGATCAATCTAAAGGATGGAATGTTAATGTTAAAAACCTTAAGTATGTCAGTAAGGATGAACAAC
>CAYMVC010000141.1:3158-3858 GCA_964393755.1 uncultured Eubacteriaceae bacterium
ATAAAAATAGAACTATAGCAAAGGCTATAGTAGTTCTATTTTTATAACAGACTTTCTAAATTAATATAATTTACCAACTTAGATTTTTTGGGCTGATTATCTATAAACTTATTTTTATAGTATATTACTGTGGTAATGCTGGTTATTAAAATTATCAAAATTATAATTATTAAACTTCTTTTCAAATTTTATCTCCTCCTTGTCCATTAGTATAAACAAAAAAATAAAAAAAAGGCATTCGCCTTAATTTTTCATAGTTTCTCTCATATAATTTAATATTTTCTTTTCTATTCTAGAAACCTGTACCTGAGAAATACCTAGTTTTTTAGCAACTTCTGTTTGGGTTTTATCTTGAAAATATCTCATAACAACTATTTGTCTTTCTCTGGGTTCCAGTTTTGAAATAATTTCCTTTAATGTTATCCTATCTATAATACTAATGTCTTCAACACTTTCTTTGCTGATTTTATCAATTAATAGTACTGGACTTCCATCATCCTGGTGGATGGTGTCATATAGATATTCAGGCATATATCCAGCTTCTAAGGACATAATTATATCTTCCTTATCAATACCTAATTCACTGGATATTTCTGCTAGTGTGGGTTCTCTATTTAGGTCTTTTGATAATTTTTCTTTTATTAGGTGTACCTTATGATAAGTTTCTTTTAATGAGCGGCTAACCTTTATTAACCCATCA
>CAYMVC010000142.1:0-3847 GCA_964393755.1 uncultured Eubacteriaceae bacterium
AGAAAGTGGAGAGCTTTCAGCCAGACCTAATTATTTTAGATGTTATGCTGCCCTATATAAGCGGATATGAATTATGTAGGAAGTTTAATGAAAAATACAATATACCTATTATTCTGTTAACTGCTAAGACTGATATCGTAGATAAGGTTTTAGGCCTTGAACTAGGAGCAGATGATTATATCACTAAACCCTTTGATAATCGGGAATTATTGGCCAGGGTAAGGGCCTTAATTCGCCGTTCCTCCCAGGTTCCCCCAGGTGATGATAAGGTAATTGAAAATGGAGGTCTGGTGATTATTCCTAATGAGCGAAAAGTCTTGGTAGATAATGAGGAAATACACCTAACCCCTAAGGAATATGACCTATTATTTCTCCTTTCCCAAAATCCTGAACAGGTATTTCCCAGAGAAACTCTATTAGAAAAAATATGGGGTTATGATTATTTTGGTGATACTCGTACTGTGGACATGCACGTCCAAAGGGTAAGGAAAAAGCTGGGGGATAATTCCTCTAATCCTAAGTACTTACAAACTATATTCGGTGTAGGTTATAAAATAAGGAAGGTATAAATATGAAGTTTTCCATTCAGAATAAGATTATCCTATCTAATATTGTGGTGATAGTATTAGCCCTGGTTATTATTGCAACTATTGTAATTCAAGGTATGTTATTTTTCAATGTGGAACAAGTGGAAGAAAATTTAATTGACAGTAGTAATGATAGTAATCTTTTTATTCAGCAACTTATATTATCCCAGCAAAGTGAAGACCTTACTAATTTTGAAATATTTAAAGACAATGCAACCTTTCTTGCAGAAGAATTAGCCAAATATATCTCCAGGATACAATTATATGACCAGTCTGGAAAACTTCTTGCCGATTCCTCCACTTCTGAACTTCTAACCCCTGAGGAAATCAGGGAGGAAGTGGAGATTTCAATTAATCAAGGAGAAAAGGCCTATGTAATTACAAAACTAGAGGAAGGCAGGTTTATTTATTTTGCTTCCCCTATTATAATGGAAAATCAACAATTAGGGGTTTTATCTTTTTTATATTCCCTTGAGGATGTGGATACCCTTATAAATAAAAGTGTTATTCTCTTTATAATTGTTGGTATACTAGGGTTATTTATATTGTATTTTATCAGTTTTTATTTGTCTAAGTTGATTTTAAAGCCAGTCCAAAGTCTTGTTAATACATCTAAGGAAATTTCCAAAGGTAATTATGATAGGCAAATAGACTATGTATCCAGTGATGAAATTGGGGAATTGACCCTTAGCTTCAATCAGATGGTTTTTAATGTAAAAGAAAAAATATATGAAGTCCAATCGGAAAAACAAAAACTTGAATCTGTTTTATCCTCAATCGAGGATGGGGTTATAGCTGTGGATAATGAAAAAAATATCCTGGCAATTAACCAGCCTGCCCTAAAAATTTTTGATATCAAGGACCATTTTGATTTAAACAAAGATATATTAGCCCATGAATTTATGAATGAGCTTTTCATTGATATCACAAAGGAGAAAAAAGCTATCTCTAGGGAAGCCACAATGGATAATAAGTATTTACTCATCTATACAAATATAATCTTTGTGGATGATGTTGAAATAGGCTATATATTTGTAATTAGGGATATTTCAAAAATTAGGGAATTGGAGGAAAAGCAAAGGCAATTTATCTCCAGTGTATCCCATGAATTACGGACTCCCCTTACTACAATTATTGGTTATAGTGATTTGTTAGAGCGTAGGGGCTATACTAATACCGAACTTCTGGAAAAAAGCATCCCTTCAATCAAAAAAGAAGGGGAACGGTTACTCCGGCTAGTAGATGATCTTTTGGGTCTTTCTAAGGTCAATACCATGGAATTTGATTTAATTAAATCCCAATTAGATATTACCCAGTTATTGGGAGACGTGGTAAATCAAATGAGAATAAAAGGGAAAAAGTATAACAACGAAATTCAATTTACCTCTTCAGATTTACCAAAAATAAATGGCGATTATGATAGGTTAAAGCAAGTGATTATTCATATTATGGATAATGCCATTAAATATTCTTTTCCTGGGGATATTATCCAAGTATATACTGAAGATATTGGTGACCATATAGAAATCTTTGTTCGAGATTTCGGTACAGGAATTGGGAAAAATGATTTAAAAATGATATTTGAACCCTTTTATAGGGTGGATAAGGTCCGTTCCAGAAACCTTGGTGGTAGCGGTTTAGGTCTTGCTATAGTTAAGGATATTATAGAAAACCATGGCGGCTCTATTACCATTGAAAGTCAAATTGATGAAGGAACTCTAGTAATTGTTAAACTTCCTGTTGCATAATCTTTACAAAACTTTAACATCCTGAACTATGTAAGATTACAGCACTTTGTTATAATGTCGGAAGGAAGGAGGAGAGAGCTATTGTCTAAATCGCTTAAGTTAATACTTTTAATTGTCTTAGCTCTTTTTTGCATTGGGTGTTCGAATTTATTTGTAAAAAATAATAAACCCAAGACTATTCAGGAGAACAACAATTTACAAAATGATAAAGAAATAAGTTCACTAAATAATGTAAAGGGTTTTAGAAATATCACCCAAGGGGTTATCGGGGATATATGTGCAAGTGGTGAAAATATTATTCTATTAAGGGAAGATGACCTTGATCCTGAAACTCATGAAAAAGAAAAAACCATAACTTATAATTTATCTCTATATAATCTTAAGGACGAAAAAATTCATAATATAACTTCCTCTCCTATTAATCTATTATTTAATAAATTTGATGCAACCGAAGAAGGCATTTATTATTTAGAAAACAAAGAGGAATCTCTTTTTCAATTATACTGGTTTAATATTAATGACAATAAAAAAGCACGAATTTCCTCCCCAGACCATCAGGTAAGTCCTAGCTTTTACGTAAAATCCAACAATGAAGTTTATTATGGGACTAAGGACGGGAAAATCATTAAAGCCAATAAAAGAAATATTTTAAGAATCATAGATATTGGTTCTGAGTATTATATTCATCAAATATACTTTTCCGAAAGTAGGGACTTAATATTATTTTCTGCATTTAAAGATGAGAGTTTAGGCTTATACTTGATGAATTCTAAAGGTGAAGATTTTAAAGAGCTTTTATCCAATATTAGTGGGAGTTTTGATATATCCAAAGGTGAAGATAAGATACTATATACCACACCAATTCCTGATAGTAACAAATCTATTCTTTGGCTACTGGAACTGGATGGCAATGATAAGGGCACAAAGTTATTAGAAGGATACCCTCAAAGGGCTGTGTTTTCCCCCAAAGAAGATGGGATAGCTTATTTGGATAGATCTGATTCAAATACCGACCTTTTAAGTATTTGGATTATATCCATAAAAGATCTGGAGAAGAATCAGGTTGCCTCTAACTTAAAGATAACCAGTGGGCTATTTTGGCATCCTTGGGAAAATAAATTGTTCTTTTCAACCTATGAGTCCAGGGACAATAAATTACAATCCCATGTATATTCCCTAGATTTTGAAATATAAAATAAAGGCTTACTCCTATTTTAGAGTAGGCCTTTTCTTTTATTACAAAACTTTAACCTTTCCATCATAGACAATGCCCCGAGCACTTTCTATTGTAATTTCCTGCTTGTCTTTTAATATTTTAGTTGCATTTTCTGCACCTACCACTGCTGGTATTCCTTTCTTTGCAGCAATGTTTGCAGCATGGGAACTTAATCCCCTTTCTTCTACAATAATACCTGATGCTCTTTTAATAATAGGAATAAAGTCTTCATCAGTATACTTTGTTAAAAGTATATATCCATCCCTAAATTCACCTAGTTGGTTTTTATCTTTTAT
>CAYMVC010000143.1:0-3803 GCA_964393755.1 uncultured Eubacteriaceae bacterium
TTAGGCTCCTCGCCTAAACCTTCAAAGACACTGTCAGTTAATATTACAACCGGGGTTCTTTTCTTTTCTTTAAAATTTGATTGACAAATACATAAAGCGGCTGTAACATAAAAACATCGAATCTTATCACAATAAGGCTATATGCCGAAGTCGAAAGACTCAGCTCTGCATACTCTGTGGAGCTATTTTTATGGGCTCGATAGAGGCTCAATAAAAATAGACGAAATTTTACTAATCGAATCAAACCACAACTAAGCCACCTATGCGGTGGAAAAAAATTTAAACCAAGTCATATCTATTAATATTATAAACTCAATATAATGAGTTATACAATAATTGTAATAATTAATATAAGTCCATCCCTTCTCTTTCTCATTATTCCCCCCCTATCTAAGAATAGTCTTTCTCAACTATTATATCAATTCTTATTAGTTAAATAAAAGATTTCTAGAAAAAATATTTTATCAATTTTTGGAACTTGATAAAAACCTTAGTTCCCTCGTTAGTGTACTCATACTGCTGTCTCGGGGTGACAACCAAGATGAATGGTTGAAAGATAGTTGAGCAGTGGTTCATAAACCCGGAACGACGGGAGCGTCGATCCCTACCCCATATCCCATATTCCCTTTAATAGGTTTTACTGTCTAGGTCTTCTCCTTCACCTTTTCCACTGACTCTTATGATAATATTATTTGGCAAACATACTGATATTTCCCCCGGTGAATCTAGCTTACCTATCCTGATACAATCCTTATCAGGACATGTGGCCTCTACAAACCTCATACTGCCTGGGCTTATTTCTACTATATTATAATTAGAACCATTTTCTACTTTAATTGTATAGGTTTCTTTCACTTCTAAAAGGTTGATCTTATTAATTTCTTCCCCATTTACTTCAATAATTCCTAACAGGTCTTGCCCCCTACTTTTAAAATAGGTAATACCTCCTATTGATAACAAACTAATAGCAATTATTGAAATTATCAAAATTTTATCCCATTTAGTCATATTTATAAGTCCACCACCTATTATCTATAACTGGTTTATAATTTCCTCCAGAAACTTTTCCGCTCCCTTTGTATTTATTACCTTTAAGTCTTTTGTAACTATAATTGCTTCCACATTTTCCATTTCTTCAATAAATTTTAAACCCTTTTGGCTACCTAAAAGAAATACACTGGTAGATAAACCATCAGCATCCATGGAATTCTCTGTTATTATAGAAACCCCTATAATGTCACTTATTGATGGTTTACCATTATTACCATCAAAAATATGATGATATCGAAGACCTTTTTCCATGAAAAATCTCTCATAATCACCTGAAGTCACTACCGTTTGTTGATCAAATAATCTTGCAGTTGAAAAATGTCTACCCCTTGCATCCCTAGGATGTCTTAGTCCCACCCTCCAGGGACGATTTCTTTGTGGATTTTTCCCTAACACCTTTATGTTCCCACCAATATTTACCAGTGCATTTTCTATACCCATTTCTTTAAAAGTGGAAATGATTTTATCTGCAGCAAAACCCTTTGCTATAGCGCCTAGATCTAATTCCATTCCTGCTTTTTCTAGGTAAACTGTATTTTCCTCAGGGTTTAGTAAAATATTATTATAATCTACTAAAGATAATTTTTCATTTATTTCTTCATTACTGGGTACCCTTTCATCATCGGTGCCAATATTCCAAAGCTTTGAAATAGGTCCTATAGAGATATCAAATTTACCCTTAGTTAGTTCCGAAAAATACAATCCCCTGGATACTACATCAAAAGTATCTTGACTTACAAAAACCCTCTTTATCCCAGCATTAAGATTTATCCTATTTATTTCACTTTCTTCAATATTTAAGCTCATTTTATTTTCTATATCTATCATTATTCCTTTTGCCTTTTCAATTCCTTCTGTAGCCAAATTTTCCTCCCCAAATACAATAAAGTCAGCTATAGTGCCCATACCATTATAACTTGCTTTTAGAGGATCCTTTTTACTTTGATTATTACTGCAGCCGGTTGCCAATAAAAAAATAGAAAGTATTAATATTGTTAGTTTTTGTGTTTTCAATATTTCTCCTCCTGACAATCTTATATAAGTTTAACATTTGACTTGGTCTAAAACAAGTTTTACAAAAAAATAAAAACCAGCATATCCCTTAATAAAGGTATCAATACTGGTTTTTTAATAGTGCCTAATTATTTTTGTTAGGATCTATAAATGCTTTATCTCGATTTTCAAAATTTGCATATATAGCATTGGTTGGGCATTTTTCTGCACATATCATACAGTTGGTACATTTATCGTAATTAATATAGGCTAAATTATCCTTAAATTCCATTGCATCATAGGGACATGCCTTTACACATATTTTACATCCTATACAACCTACTACACAAAAACTTCTTACATCTTTACCCTTATCTTTAGAGTTACATAATACCCTTACCTCTCTAGATTCAGGTACTAAATCTATAACATGCTTTGGACATGCTTCTATACATATGCCACAGGCGGTACACTTTTCCTCATCCACAACAGCCACACCATTTTCCTTTACATGGATGGCATCAAAGGGGCATAGGTTTTCACATGTTCCTAAACCTAGACAGCCATATTGACATTCCTTACTCCCCCCAGAAATCATTGCCGCTGCCCTACAATCAGTAATTCCATAATATTTATATTTTTCTTTAGCATTAGTATTTGTACCGTTACAAATAACCCTTGCAATCATCTTTTCTGCTGACGAAGCTTCTACCCCCATGATAGCGCCCACATTAATTGCTGTACTTTCCCCTCCAACTGGGCAACCATCAACCGGTGCTTCTCCAGATACTATAGCTTCTGCAAAAGCATCACAGCCGGGGTAACCACAACCTCCACAGTTTGCCCCAGGTAATGCATCCCTAACCTGGGAAACTCTAGGGTCGGATTCTATGGCAAATATTCTAGAAGCATAGGCTAGGCCTCCACCGAAAATAAGCCCCATGCCTCCTAAGCTGATTACAGGCCAAAGGATTTGCTCTATCATTTATAAGCACCTCATTTCTTTTCTATACTTTATAATAGACCTTGAAAACCTAAAAATGCAATTGACATTAAACCTGCAGTTATTAGTGCTATAGGAAATCCCTTTAATACCTTAGGCACCGATGATAATTCTAATCGCTCCCTAATGCCCGCAAATAACACAATAGCCAAGGTAAATCCTAAAGCTCCCCCCACTCCATTAAATATAGTTTCTAATAAATTATATCCACTTTCAATATTTAAAATAGCAACTCCTAGTACAGCACAGTTGGTAGTAATCAGTGGGAGATATACTCCTAAAGCTTGATATAGGGTTGGGCTAACTTTTTGAATAACCATTTCTACAAACTGGACTAGAGCTGCAATTACTAGTATAAAGGCTATAGTTTGCATATATTCTATTCCCAATGGAATTAAAATTAGCTCCTGTACAATGTAAGTAGCCGCCGAAGCAACAGCCATTACAAATGTAACAGCTGCCCCCATTCCTACTGCTGTTTCTACTTGTTTAGAAACACCTAGAAAGGGACAAATTCCTAAAAACTTTACCATTACAAAGTTATTTACAAGAATAGAACTCATTAAAATAATTAAAATACCAGTCAAATTTATCCTCCCCTTTCTATTGAGTTTTCTCAGACAATTTATTTATCAAACCTAGCAATAAACCTAAGGTTAAAAATGCTCCTGGTGGCAATATCATTATTATTGCAGGTTGGTAAGAAGCTCCCATTATAGATATTCCGAAAATACTACCAGCACCTAATAATTCTCTT
>CAYMVC010000144.1:0-1833 GCA_964393755.1 uncultured Eubacteriaceae bacterium
TCTTCTCCGCTAAGATGGGAGAAGTTATTATCTGCTAAGTATTTTAATTTAATTTCATTGGGTCTACCTTCTAACCCGGCTGTATAGGCAGGAGAGACCACAGGGTCAGCCAATTCCCAAATCTTCCTAAGGGGGTCCTTAAAGGCGCCATCCCCATAGACCATTACTTCAATTAATTTGCCAGTTATTTTTTTTATTTTATTCTGAATACCATCAACAATAGGTTGGGCGTTATTAGGGAATAATTTTAGACTGTCTTCAGTTGCCTTATTAGAACCGAGGAGACCATAGCTTTCATTAAAGCCACTTCCCTTAATAGGTTTTGTAAGAATATCATCCAACCCATATACTATATTCGCCCCTGATGTTTTCAATATATCTTTAGTTCTTTGACGAGAATGGATATCGCATGCCAACACATTCTTAGTGTAGTCCAAAATTGTTCTAGGTTTGTTTGAAAAAATAATTTCATAGCTGGCACCTTCAGATTTAATTAAGTCTTTATAATATTCTATATAATCAATACCAGTAAAGGGATGTTTTGAATATCCAAAATGTTGACGAAATTCACTTTCTGTTAACACATCTGTCCAAGGATTGATACCTTCTGAATCAATTTTATCTAAGTCAATAAGTTGATTGCCAACCTCATCAGAGGGATAACTTAACATTAGGACCACATTGCCAGTTCCTTTTGCAATACCCCTTAAACAATTAGAAAACCTATTTCTACTAAGAATTGGGAAAACAACACCTATAGCTTCTTTCCCAAACTTTTCATTTATATCAATGGCAATATCATCTACAGTAGCATAATTTCCCTGTGCCCGTGCAACTATTGATTCAGTAATTGTTATAATATCCTGATCTTCAATTGAAAAGCCTTCAACTTTCGAGGCATTTAATAGGGTATCTACAACGACCTGTTCAATATCATCGCCTTTGTTAATTATGGGGGCACGGAGTCCCCGAACTACTGTTCCAACTGCTCTTTCCAATTTTATCTCTCCTTTAATAAGGGGTTTATTTTACATTATAATTTTTTATTATATTTATAATAATAATATGCTTATATAATAAGAATTAATTTAAATATTATTGAATTTAGTGCTATCTTTATTATACTTCTATATAGCTTTGAGTCAAGTAAAAGACAATTTAGCCTTTAAACTATTGACAGAATTTAAAATTAAAAACTTTAGAAAATAACCATAATACAAAAAAAAGCTCGTAAAAGTTTAAGGATTGACAGTTATATCAAGGTGTGATATTATTATTTTACCAAATTAAGTTAATTATATTTAGTATCTGATTTAAAGGTAAAAGTTGTTAATAAGGGGGTATTAGCATTATGAAAATATCTGGATATAATGGTTCCTATGTACCTGAAATATATTCAAAAGAAATAAGTGAGACATTATTAAAAACAGATTTTGAAGTATTAGATAAAATTACTATTGAGATACTTAAAAGCAAAGAACTTAATCGAAGAATATTTACTGCCGGTAACGGGGGCAGTTCTTCAACAGCCAGTCATATGATTAATGATCTTGTGAAGGGCTGCAGAATATATGGGCGTGAGGGCTTTTCCGCAATCTGCCTTAATGATTCAACAGCTTTAATAACCTGCCTTGCCAATGATTTTAGTTATGAGGAGATTTTCAGTATAATGTTGCGTACTTACGCTCAACCTGGAGATCTCCTCATTGTTTTTAGTGGAAGTGGTAATTCTCCAAATATCGTACTTGCTTGTAAAACTGCAAAAGAAATAGGTATGACAATAATTTCTTTTGGCGGTCGGGATGGCGGAAAAATGAAGGATTTATGTGATTA
>CAYMVC010000144.1:1843-3764 GCA_964393755.1 uncultured Eubacteriaceae bacterium
TTTAGCTCCCACATACTCTATGGAACAAATAGAGGATATTCACATTATATATGTTCATGCCTTAATCTGTAGTATCAGGGAGAAATTAAAATATACTTGGGATATGGAAATTATAAACTATCCAAAGACAATAAATCCTAAGCATGCTATTTTTGATTTTGATGGGACGATTAGTCTTATTAGAGAAGGTTGGCAATCTATTATGTACGAGTATTTTGTTGCAGAATTATTACAATGTCCTAATGCTCCATCTAAAGAAGACATAGAAAAAATAGTTTTTGATTTCGTGGATTTTCTTACAGGTAAACAGACTATTTTTCAATGTATTCGTCTTAGTGAAGAAATCTCCAAATTCGGAGGTATACCAAAATCACCATTAGAATATAAGGCTGAATATCTTAGGAGGCTAGAGGTTCATATAAAGGACAGAAAGGAAAGTTTAAAAGGGGGAATTAAACCCTCATCCTTTTTAGTAGCTGGTAGTGTTGAATTACTTGAAAAGCTTACTCAAAGTGATATAAGTTGTTATCTTACCAGTGGTACTGATGAAATAGATGTTATGCAGGAAGCTGGTTTACTTGGAATTTCCCATTATTTTAAGTCAATTCATGGTGCAATAGATGAGGATAGTACTTTTTGTTCTAAAGAGCAGGTATTAAATGATTTAATAAATAATAATTCACTAAATGGATCAGATTTGATTTTATTTGGTGATGGCTTTGTAGAGATAGAATTGGGTAAAAGTATTGATAGCTATACAATTGCTTTAGCGACTAATGAAGAGAAAAAAGACACTTCTATCAATGAGTGGAAAAGAAATAGATTGTTAAAGGCCGGGGCGGATTGTATAATTCCTGACTTTAAAAATGTTGAAAGGATTTTTAATTTCATTTGGAGGTGTTAAAGATGGCTTTTAAAATGTTTGATACGAATAAATTAATAATTAAACCACTTAAAGAAAGGATCCATGATTTAAAATTACATGATGTACTTGTACCTGTTGATGATACAGCTCCAATTATGAGAGATTCTAAGATAATAGGAATTTCTCATGCTTTAATAAAAGCAAAGTATAGTAAAGCTGCTTCTATATTGATGTATGGCGGTCATGTTATACGTTCTGGCTGTTCTTCCTATATGATTGAACTTATGAGGAAGGGATTAATTAATCATTTTGCCACTAATGGGTCTGGCGGTATTCATGACTTTGAATTTTCTTTAATTGGTGAAAGCTGTGAATCTGTGGCAAAGTATGTCAGCGAAGGTCAATTTGGTCTTTGGAGGGAAACGGGTCTAATAAATGATATTCTTAAAGAAGGGGTTAAAGATGGTCTTGGAGCAGGGGAGTCTATTGGAAGATATATATGGGAAAACAACCTCCCATATAAGGATTATAGCGTGATGGCAAATGCCTATCACTTAGGGATCCCCTGTACAATGCATATAGGTATAGGCAGCGATATAATACATGAACATAATAATGCAGATGGGGCTGTACTTGGGGAAGCATCCTATAGAGACTTTTTAATTTATACAGAGTCTATTTCAAAATTAGAAGGCGGGGTTTTTCTAAACTTTGGTTCAGCGGTAACTGGACCTGAAGTTTATCTTAAGGCTCTAGCTATGGCTAGAAATGTAGCTCATCAAAGGGGTGAGAAAATTGCACATTTTACTACAGCAGTTTTAGACATACAGCCTATCCCAGATGAAGGATATGATAAAGCACCACCTAGGACAGATCCAAGGTATTATTTTAGACCTTGGAAAACCATATTGGCTCGTACCGTTGCAGATGGCGGTCAAAGCTATTATGTGGAAGGGCTACACAGTGAAACCCTTCCAAGTATAGCAAAAACAGCAATTTCTTTTGATATTGCCAGTAATAAATAAGGAAGTGATACCCTGTGGACCATAAGAAAAT
>CAYMVC010000145.1:0-3737 GCA_964393755.1 uncultured Eubacteriaceae bacterium
ATCTATAGATAATTCTTCAGCATTCACTTCTGTTACTATATCCACTTTTGCTAGGAAAACTTCGGGATTTATTTCCCTTATTTCCCTTGCCCTATTGTTCAATCTTATCCTTAATTCATCAATTAGATCTTCTTCTATTGAAAAACCACATGCCATTTCATGTCCACCAAAACCTATAAATAAATCTGATACCTTTTTCATCTCATCATATATGTTAATCCCTTTGATACTTCTACCGCTACCTTTTAAATACCCCTCTTTGCCCCTAGTAATCACTAGGGTAGGCTTATAAAATCTATCCTTTATCCTGCCTGCAATAATGCCAATAACCCCTTCAGATATATGACCTCCATCTAAAACAAGAAAATCATCCTTTGAATATTTCCCCCTTGCCAATTCCATACAATGGTTTTCTCCCCTAATTTGAATATCCTTCCTATCATTGTTCATTTTAACAAGGGTTTTTGCTAGAATTTTAGCCTTACTTAAGTTCCCTTCCAATAATAATTCCACACCTAGTCTTCCGTCATCTATTCGCCCGGTGGCATTAAAACAAGGTCCAATGGTAAAGCCTATTGTTCCAGCATTTATGTAGCTATTTTCTAAAGCTAATTGACACCTTAATGCTAATAGTCCTGTACGCCTATTTCCATTAATACTTTTTAGTCCATATTTTGTTATAGTTCTATTTTCATCGATTAAAGGGACTAAGTCCGCTATTGTTGCTAAGGCAACTAAGTCCAATGCCCTATTTAAGTATTTTCTAGCTATATCAAATTCCCTTTGAAGGGCTTGTATAAGTTTAAAGGCTATTCCGCACCCACATAGTTCTTTAAAGGGATAAGGATCTCCTTTTTGCTTGGGATTTAAAAGGATACATTGGGGAAGTCTCTCAGGAGGATTGTGGTGGTCAGTTACTATAATGTCCAACCCTATTTCTTTGGCGTATTCCACTTCTTCATAGGAAGTAACACCATTATCCACAGTGATAATCAACTTGCCCTTCATCTCTTCCTTTATATATCTAATTGCATCTTTATTTAAACCATAGCCTTCTGAAAACCTATTGGGGATGTAATAATCAATATTTTTTGTTAAAAGGCTGATAAATTCCACTAATAAGGCAGTGGAGGCTATGCCATCAACGTCGTAGTCCCCAAAAATTATAATCTTATTCCCCCCCTCTATATGTTCTTTAATTTTATCAATAGCTTTATCCATGGATTTTATACTAAAGGGATCATAGGTTCTTTTAGGTCTATCACTTAAAAACTCCTCTATATCCTTTGGGTCAATTATACCCTTAGAACTTAATATGCTTTCCATAAGGGTTTTGTCTTTTTGTCTCTTCTCTTTTAGCATCCATATCTTATCCATGATATCCCCCTAAAACTTTATTAATAATATAATAGCATAAATAAAAGAACAATTCTTGGTTAGTATAATAACAATAATTAGTTTTTAATATTATTTAGATATTAAAATATTTTATGTTATAATATTTTTAATAAATATAATAGCCAACTTTGGAGGTGTTAAAGGTGAAAATTACAAAAGATATGAATATTGTTGATGTGGTAAATAGATATCCTGAGTCTATAGAAGTTTTTCAAAACTTTGGTATGCATTGTTTTGGCTGTATGGCTGCTAGGTTTGAAAACATTGAACAGGGTGCCCTGGCACATGGAATAGATGTTCCTAAGTTAATGGAAGAACTAAATAAGGCCTTAGAAAAATAAATCACTATAAAGACATTCGGAAGAATGTCTTTATTATATTTAATGAAATTCCTTTGATATGGATACTCTATTATCTCTACCACAATTTTCACACCTAAATAAATGGACACAAATCTCTGGGTTTTCACTGTTTAAAAATTGGGTAATACTTTTATCCAGATAGGGACTGTATTCATCAAAATAATTTTCTATTGGACCTGTATCTTTCATGGGTCTATTACAATTAGGGCATAGCTCTTTTGTTTTTTTTATACCATTACATAGGGGACAAATTATTTCCATTTTAATCTTCCTTTCTAAAGGGAATCTTTAAATTATTATTCCACTTCTTTAGCTTTATATAAGTTGTATTAAAATGGAAATAGTTAATCTATCTATATCTCCTTGTTATAAACTAGGGTAGAGAGAATTGTATTAAAATGGTTTTCATAACGAAATCCACATAGGGAATAGTTTTGTTTAATCCTAAATTGTAAAGAAGCAAAGTTGGCTATGGGACCAATTAGGGTTTCGGCAAATATATGTTTAATTCCTTTCTTTCTTATTTCCTTGATTAGGATTTCATATATTTTACTGCCTATACCCAAACCAGTTAGTCCTGAATATACAGCAGTTTTATCAATTAAAATAAAATTATTTAGCTTGTTTTTATCAAAATCACTTTTCCAGTACACATCCTTTATCCAGTCCTTTTCTACTTCTAACCACTGGTCTTTTGTATAGGCAATTAGGCAGCCTAACAAGCATCCTTCATATTTTGCAACATAAAAGTAATCCAACTTTTCAATATTATCTAAAAGGGTTAACTTATGTTTTTCTATATCTATCTTGTAATCTTCTAAAAGAAAGCCCCTTTCAGGATTCTTTTCTTTTCCACCTACTGAACTTACTACCTGATAAATCCCATTGATATCTTCCCTTTTAGCCTTCTGAACTATAATACTTTCCCTACTTCTAATATTGTTTTTCAAACACAATAAATTATCATCCAAACTAAGCCCCCCAATATTATTCCTTACTATCTAAAGCCTTTGTTAATATAGAGTTAATAATGCTTAAGAATAATGCACCTATTATAGCTGTTACCAATCCTTCCACATGAAGAGAAGTGGAAAAACTGGATGCAATTAAAAGTACTATCCCATTAATGATAAAAGTAAATAAACCTAAACTTATAATAGTAATAGGGAGTGCAAATAGGGAGATTATTGGTTTTATAGTTACATTTACAATACCTAAAGCGATAGATGCAAATAGAGCACCTTTAAAACCAGTTATAGATATGCCCTCCATAAAAAATGCCACTATGTAAATGGATAATGCGCCAATTAACCATCTTTTAATCATTCTGACTACCTCCTTTAATAAAATAATTATACCATTTGATTTTGTATTTATAAAATTCTTTCTTGCCTTTTATTAAATAAGGTATAGATAATCATACTATATGGTATTTTAATGTTTAATAAGACTAATTATAGGTATGAATTTTAAATAAGAAAAATATAGGTATTTATTTTTAAGGAGGTCTAAGTATGAGCTTTGCATTTAATTTATGTATTGGTGGGCAACAGGGGGAAGGGGTTGCTTCAATGGGAAAAATATTATCCCAATCCCTAAATGAATTTGGCTACCATATCTTTGGTTATCGAAATTTTTCCTCTCGCATCAGAGGGGGTCCAACCTCTTATCATCTAAATTTAAGTGATGAAAAAATTGAAGCTCCCGGAGAAAAAATCGACTTATTACTTGCTTTAGATCAGGAAGCTATTGATAATCACATTCATCTACTATCAAATGATGGAATTGTAATAGTAGATGAAAATTTTAAAGCTGAAAGAACATTAGATCATTTTGTTTTTACCTATCCCTTTGAAAAAAAAGGTGGTGAATTAGGGAATAAGCTATATGGGAACATGATGGCGGTGGGATTTGTTTCAAAAATTCTATCTCTACCATTAGACTTCATAGAATTTCAAGTAGGGAAACTATTTAAAA
>CAYMVC010000146.1:0-3728 GCA_964393755.1 uncultured Eubacteriaceae bacterium
CCTTTGACAAAAACGCCATAGAAACTAAAGATGTAATAGTAATCGAGGAGCCTTCTGGAAGATATGAGGTAACTGTCTATGGTAAGGATAAATTGCCAAAGAATGAAAAAATCTATAATGAAATGGGCCATATTATTTCCACCATATTAGGAAAAAAAATGAATATTAAAAACCAGTTTTCCAATAGTGACGAAACAGATGAAAATTGGAGGGTAAGTTTTAAAGAAGCCGTTAATTATAATATTAATATAGGGGTGGTGAAGGTAGCTAAAAACCCCTTGGAGGAGTCTGGGGATAGCTATACCAGTATACCCTTAAAGGATGATAAGCACATGTTGGCACTTAGTGATGGAATGGGTAGTGGGTCAAGGGCTGCTAAGGAAAGTAAAACAACAATAAGTCTTTTAGAAAATTTCTTTGAAGCCGGCTTTAATAAGGAAATTGCCCTGAAAACTATTAATTCAATACTTATGTTAAGGTCCAGTGATGAAATGTTTTCCACCATAGACTTAACTATCTTTGACAAATACAGTGGTGAGGCAGAATTTATAAAGATAGGGGCAGTATCCACATTCATAAAAACTGAAGGAAAGGTGGAAATAATAGCTTCTAATTCCCTACCTATAGGTATTTTAGAGGAAGTTAATTTAAGTGTAAAGAAAAGAAGGTTACAAGCAGGGGATTTGATTGTAATGCTATCAGATGGAGCCTTAGATTCAAATTTCCTTGTTGCAGATAAAGAAAAGTGGTTTTTGGATGAATTAACGAAGATTACCAGTAGAAACCCCCAAAGGATTGCAGAAAAGTTATTTGAAGAAGTTAGAAAGGTAAGTAAGAATAATCTAAGGGACGATACCACAATCCTAGTGGGGAAGATCTGGGGAAACAATTGATTTCCTATCCCATATCCCTTATCCCTTATCCCCTATCCCTTATCCACTTATCCCCTTATCCCCTTATCCCCTACCCCTTAATTTAAAAATTTATTAGAACTTTAGTTGAAGGGTAATAATAAAAAATGTAGAATAGAGTAAAGTCATATTAAAGGTTGGTAATTATGAAAGAAAGGGTTATTAAGTTTATAGAAAAACATAAAATGCTGGAAAAGGGTGACAGGGTATTGGTGGCTGTTTCCGGTGGTCCAGATTCTATTTGTTTATTACATATCCTTTACTCTTTAAGGGAATTTTACAATATAGAACTTTCAGTAATACATATAAACCATCTGCTTAGGGGTCGACATGCAGATGAGGAAGAGGAATATGTAAGGGATTTATGCAGGGATTGGGACATTCCTTTTTACGTATTTAGGAAAGACATAAAGGCAATAAGCAAGGTTAAGGGCATTTCCATAGAGGAAGTGGGGAGAGAGGTTAGGTATAATTTATTTTTTAGAATGAAGGATAGCCATGATATTAATAAGATAGCCCTAGGTCAACATGGTGATGATAATGCTGAAACTATTTTAATGAGGATTTTAAGGGGTACCGGTCCAAGTGGTCTTGCAGGAATACCGCCCTATAGGGAAGATGGAATTATAAGACCCTTATTAGATTCTACTAGGGAAGAAATAGAAGAATATTGCAGAACTCATAAATTATCTCCTAAAACTGATAAAAGTAATTTTCAACCTATTTATTTTAGGAATAAAATCCGTTTGGAAGTTTTACCTTATCTGGTACAATAAAAATCTAAAAAGAAATCTCCAGAACTTAGGGGAAATAATGAGGGAACAAGAGGATTACATTAAGTTTGAGTTGGATAAAATATGGGAA
This sequence comes from uncultured Eubacteriaceae bacterium, assembly GCA_964393755.1. Lineage (GTDB taxonomy): Bacteria > Bacillota > Clostridia > Eubacteriales > Garciellaceae > DUPX01. The sequence goes on from CAYMVC010000146.1 coordinate 1,776, forward strand.
GAAAAAGTCTTTAAAAAGGGTAAGGATATTCATTTACCAATTAGTTGGTTAACAGGTCTTTCTATTTTTCAACAAAAAGAAATGTTAAGAAGGTCCATAGAATGGGTAAAGGGAAATCTAAAAGATATTGAATATATTCATATTCAATTAATTATAGAAAAAATGAAGGAAGATAATAAGACTATCTGGGAACTAGACCTGCCTGATAATATAAAAGTAGAAAGGCAATACTTACAATTGCTGATAAAAGATAGGGAAACAGAATTTGGACAGGACTTTACTTATCCCTTGGTGGTAGGTGAAAAAACTTTTGTACCAGAAATCAATGGGGAATTTAATTTATATTTGGTAGAAAGGGAAGATATTGATATAATAAAGTGTAATCCGAAAAGAGGGTATTTTGATTTACAAAAGATTGGGGGACCAATCTTTGTTCGAAATAGAAGACCAGGTGACAAATTTAAACCTAGTGGTAGTTTAGGGACAAAAAAGTTAAAGGACTTTTTTATTGATAAGAAAATACCCAAGGTAAAAAGGGATACTATACCCTTAGTAATAGGTGGCAATGGAATTATATGGGTTACGGGATATAGGGTAGATGAAGGATATATAGTAGATGAAAATACTCAAACCATACTAGTAATCGAGTTTAATAACAAAGGAGGAAAACCCATTGCATAATGACATAAAAAAAGTATTAATAGACCAGGGCCTACTTCAAAAAAGGGTTAAGGAGCTAGGTCAAGAAATTTCTAGGGACTATAAAGATAAGGATTTATTGGTTATATGTGTTTTAAAGGGAGCAGTCTTATTTATGGCAGATCTAGTACAAAATATAGGTATTCCCTTGGAAATGGATTTTATGGCAGTATCCAGCTATGGAGATGCCACCCACTCATCTGGAGTGGTAAGAATAATTAAAGATTTAGATGCAAGTATAGAAAATAAGGACTTACTAATTGTGGAAGATATAGTGGATAGCGGTTTAACCTTAAGTTATTTAATGGAATTATTAAAGGCCAGGGGAATTAAAAGTCTTAAGGTCTGCAGTCTCCTTGAAAAACCTGAAAACTTAGTATCAAAGGTAAATATTGATTATATAGGTTTTCAAGTTCCCGATGAATTTGTTGTTGGCTATGGTCTAGACTATGCACAAAAATATAGAAATTTGCCTTATATAGGGGTTTTAAAGGAAAGTGTTTATAAATGATAGGTTGCCATTAGGAGTTGTTGTTTTAAGGACCTTATTATGTTATATTACTTAATATTGAATTGGAGTTGAGGGGAGTGTATCTTATTTGAGAAAGTTTTTTCGCATGATTAGTTTTTATTTAATCATACTTATTGCTATAGTAGCATTAGTACAACTATTTGGAAAAGAAGAATCGAATGTAACCACACTACGATATGATGAAATAATAAAAAATATACAAGCTGGTAATGTAAAGGAAATGGAAGTTGATCAATATTCTGTTACTGGGAAACTTACAAATGGAACAGAATTCGAAGGAGTTATTCCTCCCCAATCTATTTTTATTCAGCTACCAGAGGTTCATGAGGCTATTAAGGCTGGCACAATACAGCAAGCAGATGTAAAGCCCCCTGCTCAAAACCCATGGTGGACCTCATTATTACCCACATTATTCTTGGTATTATTAATGGTTATATTTTTCTTCGTCTTTAGCCAACAGACCCAGGGTGGCGGAGGGAAGGTGATGTCATTTGGTAAAAGTAAGGCAAGACTTCATACCGATGATAAGAAAAAAGTCACCTTTGCTGATGTTGCCGGGGCAGATGAGGAAAAGGAAGAATTAGAGGAAATTGTGGAATTTCTAAAATCTCCTAGAAGATTCTTAGAATTGGGAGCAAGAATACCAAAGGGTGTTTTATTAGTAGGACCACCAGGGACAGGGAAAACCCTTCTGGCCAGGGCAATAGCAGAGGAAGCAGGAT
>CAYMVC010000147.1:0-3715 GCA_964393755.1 uncultured Eubacteriaceae bacterium
GTATTGAACTTCATTTATTCTCCACGTTATATTTATTTCTCTAGTATGATTTTAACCAATCATAAAGACACATAGTGTCTACATTGTTAGTTTCTTCTCTAGACTTTTTAATAAAAGCTTAGCTTTTGTATAAACTGCTATTGCGTCATTGGTGAAATATGCTTGTTTTTCAACAGGACTTTCAAATAATTCCCTATCACTGCTATGTATGATACGGTTTCTAAATGTATTTAAAAAATGCATATCATTAATAAAAAATGCTAATACTTTTTTAAAGGTGATGCCATGATTCTTCGAAGAAATAACGATAAAAAAACAAAATATAATGAAGTATTTTATGATGAAATACCTGATTATATAGACGTTAAATTAAATACTGAAACGATAAGGCGTTTTTTAGGTGCTAGTAGTGATATGGAATTTAAACTTATATCTATTGGCGATAATCACTTGCCTATAACCATTACGTTCATTGATGGACTTGCAGATCAGCAATTAATTAGTGATTATATTCTAAAACCCCTTATTGAAGATGAAAAATTTCAAAAATCAAGGAATATAGGTGATGTAATAGAGTTAATTGAGCAGGGCTCTGTTTACTTTTCTACTCAGAAAAAAAGGTTGGATACTAGGGATGTGATTATGGATATATTAAGTGGGAATACCGCCTTAATCTTTGATAAGGAAAATATAGCCTTTACCTTTGATACAAAGGGCTTTGAAAAACGTGCCATCTCTGAGCCTACAGGGGAAAATGTAATCAAGGGGGCAAAAGATTCCTTTGTGGAGGATTTAAGGACAAATACAGCTACTATTAGAAAAAAATTAAAAACCCATAAATTAATAATTGAAGAAAATACCATTGGAAAGGAATCTAACACAAATATCGCCATTGTTTATATCAAAGGTATTGCAAATGAAAATATCATTCAAATGTTAAAAGAAAGATTGGACAAAATCAATGTAGATGGTGTTTTAATCACCGGGGTGATTGAAGAAAATATTATTGATAGTAAATACTCTGCCTTTCCCCAGGTAATCTATACTGAGAGGCCAGATAAACTTTGTGCAAATATAATTGAAGGCCGGATTGGACTGATAATTGATGGTTTTCCCATAGTCTATATTGTGCCTGTTACCATTGGCTCATTCTTACAGGCACCGGAGGACTATTCCTTTAATTTTATCATTAGCTCTGCCATCCGATCCCTCCGTTTTCTTTTAATGATGACCACATTATTTTTGCCTGGGTTTTATATTTCAATATCAACATTTCACCATGAGATGATACCCACCCAGCTTGCCTTAGCTATAACTGCTTCAAAAGAGGGAGTACCCTTTCCTACCTTTGTAGAGGTTATCTTCATGCTGATAGCCTTTGAAATACTTACAGAGGCAGGTCTGAGGCTTCCCCAAACCATAGGTCAGGTAGTTTCAATTGTGGGAGCTGTTGTAATAGGCCAGGCAGCAGTAGATGCAAACCTGGTTTCACCGGTGGTGCTGATAATAGTGGCCTTAACAGCTATATCCAGTTTTACCATGCCTAACCAGGATTTTTCAAATGCCCTTCGGGTATGGAGAATGGTATTTGTTCTATTAAGTAGTATGATAGGACTTTTTGGATTAAGCCTAGGGGGTATATTATTGCTAAATCACCTATCAAGTATGGAGGTATATGGAATCCCATATCTGGCACCTTTTGTCGGAGAGGAAGGAAAACAGCTACAGGATAGTATTTTTAGACTGCCTCTTTCCACCTTATATAAGCGACCAATTGGTTTAAAGACAATAAATAAAAAAAGGTTAGATTAAAATGACAGAAAGAAGAACAGCTTTGTTTTTATTGATTTTATTTATGCTAACCCTGACAGGATGTAAATTATCATTTTTAGGTATGACAGAAATGAATCGAAATGAGTTTATCAGGGTAGTAGGAATAGATAAACTAGATGATAGGATAAAAGCAACTATAGTCACTGAGGACTTCGCCCCCAAAGAAGGTGGAAGCGACCAACAAGAACAATTTCAAGTAAAGTCTGCTGAAGGTAGGACCGTATTTGAAGCCCTTAGAAATTTTGGGAAGTTCACGGATAAAAGACCTTTCTGGGGTCGAGTGGAATACTTACTCATTGGAGAGGAAGCCGGAAAAGACGGGATATTAAAATACATTGACCTATTCTGTAGGGATCCGGAAATCAGGTTGAACTTAGAGGTATTTATAGTGAAGGGAGCCAGTGCCCAAGAGGCCATTGAAAAGACAAATGGGGAAAGTAAGTTTATCTATGATAATCTAAAGGGCATTACTGAGAATCAATGGGGTGAATCAATATTTCAAAAAGTAGACCTGATAGAGGCCATGTATATTCTGGATTGTGAATATCTATCCCTTTATCTTCCCTGTATCCATTTATTGCCCCCTAATGACATCAATCAAGAGAAATCCCTAGATATTGCAGCTGAAGGTTTTTCTATCTTTGATGGGGATAAGCTGGTATTACATGCCCATCAAGAATTAGGAAGAGGGCTTAATTGGTTAAGGAATAATATTAAATCAGGGGTTATTATAGTTAAAAGCCCTAATGGGGCAAATATTTCTTTGGAAATAATCGATAATAATACAAAGATTGAGGCTAAAATTATTGATGGAGACCTTAACATGATTGTGAAAGTAGATATGTCTAGTAATATAGACGAAATTCATTCTTCAGAAAATATATTTACAGGGGATATCATTGAAGATTTGGAAAGACAACAGGGAGAAGTCATAAAAAATGAAATTACACAGATTATAAAGTATGCCCAACAGCATAAAACAGACTTTTTTGGAACTGCAGATGTGGTTCTCCGCAAGTTCCCCATTCTATTTGAAGATCAGTATAGGGATAATTGGAATGAAGTATTCTCTGATATTAAATTTGATGTGATAGTTTATTCAAATATTGCCAGAACCTACGATATTAAGGAGCCAAATAGAAGTAAGATAGGAGATGGAAAATGATTCCCTTATTAATCCTCATTTCAGGTGTAAGTATTTTTGAGATAAGTATTATGGCAAAGCAAAAGCAAGGCAAAGAAATAGTAACCTTTATCTTTTTTGCCCTAATAACCCTTGGACTAGGTTATTATTATTTTTCAAATCCAAATAGGAAAAGTATTATTCATTGGATAATGGATTTTCTTAGACTAAGATTTTAGCCATGGAGGTATTTATATGCTAGGAGATAGTAAAAAAATATCCATAAGACAGGCAGCCTTTTTATTTATAACATTTACCTTCACCCCCTCTATTAGCCTGGTACCTATCTATACCTCCATAAAAGCAAAACAAGGGGCCTGGCTTGCCCCAACAGGTGTAATAGGAGTACTTATCTTGCTTGCTTTTATTTGGCAGGGACTTTATAAAAAATATAATGATTCTTCTTTAATGGATATATATAGTGATATAGTAGGTAGCTTTATAGGGAAAATCCTTGTAATCATACATCTATTTTGGATATTATTTTTGACAGCTTTCTACCTCCGTACTTTTGCTAATAGACTGGTAGAATCAATATACCCTAATGTAAGTATGAATGTTTTTACTATGCTCATCTTAATAGTGATAGTTTATACCCTTAGATTCGGGCTAATCTCCCTGGCTAGGTTTAATGAGGTGGTTTTACCTTCATTGGCATTGGTTTTTTATATACTTGTTATTCTTATGCTCCCAAATATG
>CAYMVC010000148.1:0-3641 GCA_964393755.1 uncultured Eubacteriaceae bacterium
CAAATGCAAAGGCATCCCTATAACCTGAGAGTCCAGGCATAAAAGCAACTAGCATTATCTCCAATAATCCAAGTATAAGTCCACCAAGGACAGCTCCTTTTATATTGCCAATTCCTCCTACTACTGCAGCAATAAAACACTTAATACCTGGCATAACTCCCATAAGAGGTATCAAGCTGGGATATTTCATTCCATACATAATTCCACCCACAGCTGCAAGGGTAGAGCCCACTGCAAAGGTAAAGGTAATAATCTTATTTACATCAATAGCCATCAATCTTGATGCTTCATAATCAGTGGAGACCGCCCTCATAGCCATTCCAGTTTTAGTATTATGAACAATATGCATAAGAATGACCAGGATAATAACAGTAATTCCAGGAATTACAAAGCTAAGGGAAGGAATTATTACCCCTCTTATTGTTACAGACTTGGCAAAAATTTCCGGTATGGGAAAGGTCTTAGGCCGTCCTCCAAATATAACAATAGATAGGTTTTCAATTAAATAGGACATACCTATTGATGAAATAAGTAAAGAGATTCTTGGTGCATCCCTTAAGGGCCTATAGGCAGCCTTTTCCACAAGTATACCTAAAATACATGTTAATACGATTGCTAATGGAAATGCAAACCACCATGGTATTATAGCGGAAGACATTAAATAAAATCCAGCATAGGTGCTAATCATAAAAATATCCCCATGGGCAAAATTTATCAGTCTTAGGATACCGTATACTAATGTGTATCCAATTGCCAATAGAGCATAGAGGCTCCCAAGGGAAATACCATTAACTAAATGCTGTAAAAACTCTTGAATTTCCATAAAGTTTCCCCCAATATTTAGATAGATAAGTTATGTTTCTCTTACAAGTGTTAAATAGAATCAGTAGGTATAATATACCTACTGATTCTATTATTGTTTTTTATGGTTCTACTGTTGTTAAATATACAAACTTTCCATTTTTTACTTCCTTGATAATGGCATTCTTAGTAGCATCCCCATTTTCATCTAGAGTAACTATACCGGCGGCTCCCTGGAAACCTGAAGTTTTAGCTATTTCATCTCGGATAGCAACAGGATCAGTGGACCCGGCCCTTTGAATAGCTTCATAGATAACTAAATAAGCATCAAAACCTAGGGCAGTAACTGCGGCAGGCTCCTTCTTATACTCTTTTTCATATTCCTCTAGGAAGGTCTCTGACATTGAAGTAATAGGAACTTCTGTTGTAAAGAAGGTTGAAAGAACAGTTCCTTCTACAGCTTCCTTACCAATATCTATAAATTCTGGTGTTTCCCAAGTATCTCCACCTAAAATAGGAATATCAATACCTAATTCTCTAGCCTGTTTTGTAAGTAGTGCAGATTCTGTGTAGTTTCCTGGTGCAAAAATTACATCTGGGTTTTCTTTCTTTATACTATTGAGTTGGGCAGTAAAGTCCACATCCTTTACCTGATAATCTACTTTAGCTACAATAGCATTATCATCCCCTGTTAACTCTTTAAAGGAATTTTCAAAGAATGTTGCCAGCCCTACTGAATAATCATTGGATACTTCCTGAACAATTGCAGCTTTTTTAGCTCCTACCTCAGTAAATGCATAGTTTGCCATAACCCTTCCTTGGAATGGGTCTATAAAGCAGACTCTGAAGTACCAATCATTTCCTAATGTTACCAATGGGTTTGTTGCAGAAGGTGCAACTACTGGAATTTTATTTTCTTCAGCAATAGGACCAGCTGCCATAGATAGTGAGCTTCCCCAGCTACCAATAATTGCAACAACCTTTCCATTGTCTATTAGGTAGGTAGCAGCATTTGCAGCCTCTACCTTTTCAGATTTATTGTCAGCTATTTCCAACACTATCTTTTTCCCTAAAACTTCTGGATACATTTTATTAGCTAGCTTAATACCTTCCACTTCCATGGCTCCACCAGCAGCGTTATCACCTGTTAGAGGTTCGAAAACTCCGATTTTTATAACATCTTCGTCTTCCTTTGAAGCTCCCTCTGAGCTACAACCCATAATTAGGGAACTTACTAGTAATACAACTAATAATATACCAAAAATCTTTTTCATTAAATTTCCCCCTTAATTTGCTTTTACTTTCAATATTAATATTTTAATGAATTTTAATCTGTTTGTCAATAGGAAATACTTGTGTTCACTGGAAACACACATGCAATTTTAATCCTTTACTTTTCTATACCTATTCGGGCTTCCACCCCTTTGGTATAATAGTGTTTTATTTCTTTCATCTCAGTTACCAAATCTGCCAAATCAATTAATTCCTTAGGTGCATAGCGACCAGTACATATTACCTCCACATGACCAGCCCTATTATTTAAAACTTTTATTACCTCCTCCACACTAAATAATTTAAAATAAAGGGCCACATTTATTTCATCTAATACAACCAGGTCGTATTGACCCCCTGCTAAAATTTCCTCCATCTTCTTAAGTCCTTCTTTTGCAATGTCTATATCCTCCTGGTTTGGTTCATTGAAAATAAAGCAGTCTCTGCCGAACTGCTGAATTGTAAAATTAGGCAACAATTCTACAGCCCTTAATTCACTATAATCCATTCCTTTTATAAATTGACCGAAGAATACTTTTTTATCTGCACACACAGCCCTTAGAGATATGCCTAGGGCAGCAGTAGTTTTGCCCTTCCCGTTACCAGTGTATACTTGTAAATACCCCTTTTCCATTAAAGAACAACCTCCTTAAATTATTAGGATAAAAAATTTAGCCAACAATTAAAAATTGTTGGCTATTCTTTAATAAATTCGTCTACCGCCTATAAATTTCCTGGACCAATAACTAGATGATAGAGAATCAACTTGCACCCGTTTCCCTCTACTAGGTGCGTGAACAAAGTTCCCACCACCTATATAGATACCTACATGACCTGTAAATCTTACCAAATCCCCAGGTCTTAAGTCACCCTTTGCTACATACCCCCCCATACTTCCTTGGGCAGCTGCGCTATGGGGTAGCCAAATACCATATTGGCCATATACATATCTGGTAAAACCAGAGCAGTCAAAGCCTGAAGGGCTTGATCCTCCGGATACATATCTTACACCCCTATATCCTAATGCCGTTCTGGTAATAGATGAACCTAAGTCCCCCTTGTATGTGGGAGCCGGCTTTCTGTTAGCTGACTTTGGAACAGCCTTTGGTCGTGACTTTGTGCCTACATTAACCACCCTAGTCTGGGCTTCCTCTAATACCTTTTCCTGTAAGATTTCCCTACTTTCTTCCACTCCATTTACAAAGGTTATCTTTGCCACTATTTCCTTTTTACCCTTTTTACCTTCTTTTATAACCTTTTTTTGGTCTACATACAAAGATGAATCCTTCTTTTCCTCTGTCTTATAATTAATGCTTTCATTTATTATATGCTTTTCTATTGTCTTTACATCTACAAAGGGTTTTTCAACATATAAATTTATTACTTGACCAGGTTTTAGCTTTTCCATATCCTGACCGGGATTTGCTTCCTGCAGCGTTCTAACTCCCAGGTTAAATGATCTGGAAATATTCCAATCATTATCCCCTTTGACTACTGTATAGGTCTGTACCCCATCAATTCCTTCAGATATTTTTTCCTCAGCCTGTTCCTTAGTCAATATCTTTTCT
>CAYMVC010000149.1:0-733 GCA_964393755.1 uncultured Eubacteriaceae bacterium
TAGGAATTACAGAACTTTGGAAAAAGGATGTGGAGGCAATACTATGGCCACTGCCCATAGGTAAAATGTATGGGGTAGGTAGGGTATCCTCCCAAAAATTAAATGATATAGGTGTAAAAACCATAGGTGACTTGGTAAATCTAGAAAAAGACCTCCTTTGCAGGACTTTAGGTAATTCTGCTTTAGAATTACAAGAATTGGCAAAGGGTATTGATTCCTCCCCAGTGGAAATATCTTCACCAGACGATATGAAGTCTATTGGCAGGTCTATCACCCTGCCAGAAGATATTAGGGATATAGATAAGCTTAGACTTATCCTTATGGACTTGTCTGAGGATGTGGGTATTAGGGCTAGAAAATATAAGAAAAAAGGTTCTTGTGTTCAAATCACCCTAAAATATTCTGATTTTAAATCCATTACCAGACAGACTAGCCTAGACCCCACCTATTTCACTGAGGATATATACCAAGCAGGTAAGGATTTATTAGAGAAAAACTTCCCTTCAACTAAATCCATCCGTCTTATTGGCATAACCCTAAAGGGTTTTGATGGTCCTTGTTCTCACCAGCAAATTTCCCTTTTTCCACCAGAAAGAGGTGGGAACAATAAATACCAGTCAATTGACAAGGTAATGGACAAGATAAGGAATAAGTACGGAAAAGAGAAAATAGGCAGGGCATCCCTTATATCTTACAAGACCGAAAAAACCCCCTATGAAAATTCATAGAGGGT
>CAYMVC010000149.1:743-3613 GCA_964393755.1 uncultured Eubacteriaceae bacterium
ATGGGCTAATTTTTCCCCTTCATCTTTACCAAATATTATTCCATATCCCTTGTAAGCTAATACTAAAGCCAGGATAAATAGTAGGGCTGGGAAAACAACTAGTACATAGTTGTTAGCAGCTAGATTTGCCTTAATTAGGAATACTAGGGCAAAGAGGGTAACTATCAACATAAATATCATTGGAAAAACTAACATGGAGTAATTTCTCTTTGCTTTTTTAAGCCATAGAGCTATAGCTAGGAGTGCCAAAGCTGCTAATAATTGGTTAGCTGAACCGAATATTGGCCAAATTACTGCAAAGCCACCTAGAGCCATCCAAGCACCTAAAATAACTGTTACTCCAGTGGAAACATATTTGTTAGTTAATACAGATTGGGTTTCCTTATCTGGATCTTCAAAGTATTCTTGGAAGATAAATCTATTAAGTCTTGTGGCAGTGTCAAGGCTTGTTAAGGCAAAGGCTGAGACTGCAAGGGCTACAAAAGATTTACCTATTTCAAAATCTAAACCAAACTTAGTCATAAAGGTTCCAACCCCATGGGAGAATACATTACCGGGTCCGCCTTCCATTAGAGTAGCAAATTCTCCTTGGGTTAAATAAGCGGCAGTTACAAGGGCAACTACTGCTAACACACACTCAATTAACATTCCGCCATAACCGATAATCTTGGCATCTCCCTCAGAATCAAGTTGCTTAGAAGTAGTTCCTGAGCCAACCATTGAGTGGAAACCAGAAATAGCACCACAGGCAACAGTTACAAATAACATTGGGAATAGCCATTGACCTCCAACATTAAATCCTGTTACAGCTGCCATTTGAATTGTTGGTCTGAAAATAACCAATCCTAAAACTGCTCCAGCCATCATTGCATATAATAAGAATGAGTTCAAATAATCTCTAGGTTGTAGTAATATCCATACTGGAGCTGTAGATGCGACAAAGATATAAACTGCTAATATAGCAATCCATACATTAACACTTAAGGAGATTGGGAATACAGTACCTAGCCATACACAGGTAAATAGAAGGATAACCCCAATAACAGTTCCTATCCCTAAGGATAATCCCTTTCTGTATACTCCAAATCCAAAGGCTACTGACAAGACAATAAATAATAGGGATGCTGTTGCTGCAGCAGGTACAGAAGCAAAGGTACTGGCAACAATGTTAGTAAATGCTGCTACAACTAATAATAATGTTAACCAGGCAAATACTGAGAAAAGTTTTTTACCTGTTCTCCCCATAGTTGAATTGATTACTTCCCCTATTGATTTTCCACCGTGGCGAACAGAAACAAATAGTGAACCATAGTCATGGACTCCACCGAAGAAAATACCCCCTACAATAATCCATAACAATACAGGTACCCATCCAAATACAGCAGCTAGGATAGGTCCATTGATTGGTCCAGCACCAGCTATAGAGGCAAAGTGGTGTCCCAAAAGTACTGCAGGTTTTGTAGGAACATAGTCTATACCGTCATTAATTTCATGGGCTGGTGTCTTTTTACTAGGGTCTACTCCCCATTGTTTAGCCAGCCAAGCACCATAAGTAATATAAGCTATAACAAATATAACTATACTACCTAAAACAATTAGTAATGCGCTCATAATATCACCTTCCTATGATTTTAGTTAATACTATAGACCTTACTGACCTCCTTCCCTTTCTTATTTGTCACTATATAGTCTTGATTCATAGTAACCAATAATAGACGAATATCTACCCAACCCTTCAAGCCAAAAGCAAAGCCCTTATGGTATTTAAACTTTTTCACTGCCTTTACCAACTCAGGGTTAGGATTGTCCTGTAAAACGATTACACCAGTTATTATACTTGACATATGTTCTTCACTAGGTTGTACCAAAAAATCTATAGATTTTATTAAGGAAGTGGTAAATTCTTCTAATTGGGATAAATCAATACTGTCAAAATACTTGACAAAGGAGTACTCATTATTTTCAATGGCATAGATCTTTGCTTGTTTTAATAATATATACTTCTCATTTCTTAAAAGATATCTGGCAAAGAGATCAAAGCTGTAATCATCCAATATATAATCTCTTTCCAAATCAAAACTACTTGTTAACTTTTTTTCTAGTTGATCTAAGTATTGGGAAAATTCCATAGACATTAATCCTTCCATTTCTACATATAGTAAGACTGACTAAAATTATATTAATAATAGTATCACACCGTGACTAGTTATCCAATATCTTTGCATAATTATTAGTGCCTTCCAGTAAATACTCCTTTGTCTATATTATAACTCTATTTAAATAAATTTGTAAGGGCTTTAGGAAAGTTTTTCAAGCTTATCCATAAACTTTCACAATTCCTCCTTCTATTATTTCAATATTCATGTCATCCTGTACATATTCTAAGAATTCTTCACCCAGATTATCAATTGTGGGTAAATTATTTTCTGTCCAAATATCTGATAAAATTGCTCCAGCTGCAGCCAGGGAATCTATTGGCTTTGAAAAGAGTAGACAGGCTGGTGCAGCATTAAAAGCACTGGCACAATATAATACCATGCCACCTGTGGTAGACCCAATTGTCTGGGGCATACATAGGGCCTTTCTAGCCATCTTCTTCTTATATAGATCTTTATTATTCTGATCTGAACAAGTGGCATCCTGATCCTTAGACATAAGACTCTTTTGAAAACTGGCAAGTGTGTTAAAGCCTTGACGTGAAACTAATGCCGGAGCCTTTACCACACCGGGGACAACAACCCTACCCTTAAATTCCTTCATCTTAATTCCTCCCTCCGGTGATAATATCTAGAATTTCATCATCTGGATAAAATCGGGATGATGTATAGGTCCTTAATTTGTTAGAGTTTGTAATTACAGGCATCTTTGCA
>CAYMVC010000150.1:0-3577 GCA_964393755.1 uncultured Eubacteriaceae bacterium
AAAACAGAATAGATTCTTTTTAATTTTTAAAACAGATAGATTTTACAAATATATTGAAGGTTTTGGTTTTGGGAAAAAAACCGGTATAGACTTGGAGGGGGAAGAAGGAGGTATAGTAACTTCTAGGAAGGATATAAAAGATATTTCCCTTGCCACCTCTTCCTATGGTCAAGGAATAAGTGTAACACCTATACAGTTGATTACTGCTGCATCTGCTATAGCTAATAATGGAATGTTAATGAAACCAAGGATAGTCAATTCTATATATTCACCAGAAACAAATGAACTTATAGAAGAATATAAACCTCAGGAAGTAAGACAGGTAATTTCTAAGGATATTGCACAAAGTCTCTTGAAAATTCTTGAAACCGTTGTTAGCAAGGGAACAGGTTCTAAGGCACAGGTTGCCGGTTATGCAATAGGAGGAAAAACAGGAACCGCTAATAAGGTTATAGACGGGGCATATGGGTCAGGAAAATATGTGGCTTCTTTTGTAGGTATAGCCCCCACCACTGATCCTAAAATGACTGTTTTAGTGGTAATTGATGAACCAGACCCTAGTAACTCTATGGGAGGACAAATTGCTGCACCTGTGGCGGGAGAAGTAATGAAGGATGTTTTGAACTATCTTAGTATCCCACCGGATTATAAGGAAGAAGTGGAATCTTCTGAGAAGGTTACAGTACCTGAGGTAAGAAATATGACTAAGAATCAAGCTGCTGAAATATTAGCCACAAATAAATTAAGTTTGGAAACTTCCTCTGTGGAAGGGACAGATATTATTATAGATCAAATTCCACTGCCGGGAGTAGAGGTGGATATAAACACTAAAATTCATCTAATTACTCAAAATGGTCAGGAAAATGGGGAAGAAAATAAGGAAGGTAAGGTTATAGTACCTAATATTTTAGATATATCAATACAGGAGGCACATAGAATATTAAGGGAAAAGGAATTAAATATTGAAATTTCCGGAAGTGGTATTTCTACTGAACAAGATCCCCAACCGGGAAAATATATAAATAAGGGGTCTAGGGTAAAGGTGAAGTTTAAATCAATCCAATAACTAGCTTAATGTATAGATGGGCAACTTAACAACAAGTTGTCTTTCTTAATATTAGCACATTTTTTTAATTGATTTTCTTTACTGATTAATGGATAATAAAAAGGAATTAAAAGGATACTAATTTTAGGATGGTAAATAATAGAAGAGGCTTTTAACATAAGGAGGATAAGTTTTGAAGTTAAGAAAGTTAATTAAAGAACTAGATATTGAAAAGGTCCTTGGTAGTCTTGAAAAGGAAGTTGCAGATATTTCCTACGATTCTAGGCAGGTAATACAGGATTCACTCTTTATTGCCAGAAAGGGGTATAGTGTTGACGGCCATGATTATATAGACCTGGCAATAAAAAAGGGAGCAAACACAATAATATGTGAAAGTCTTCCTGATATAGTGGTAGGTGAAATAACATACATACAGGTAAAAGATAGTAGAATGGCACAGGGCTTATTAGCTAATAGATTTTTTGATAGTCCATCAAATAAGCTTGATTTAATTGGAATTACAGGAACAAATGGTAAAACCAGTGTAGTCTATTTGACTAGCAAAATCTTTGAAAAATGGGGCAGAAGGTTGGGTAAGATTGGTACACTGGGAAATTATATAGGGGAAACTTTTTTTCAAGCAAAAAATACTACTCCGGAAGCAATTGATTTACAAAAAATGTTATGGCAAATGGTTGACCAAAAAATAGAATATGGTCTTATGGAAGTTTCATCCCACTCATTGTCTTTAGATAGGGTGGAGGGAACGAATTACTCTATTGGAGTTTTTACTAATCTCTCCCAGGATCATTTAGATTTTCACCAAACTAAGGAAAATTATTTTCAAGCCAAGTCTAGGCTTTTTGATTTAACCCAAAAAGCTAATATAATTAACGGTGATGATCCCTACGGTATAAGATTAATTGAAAAATTAAAAAGGAATGGGAAGATACCAACCTATAGCTATGGGATTAGAAATGAATGTGATTTTATGGCAAGGGATATACATATTGATAACAAGGGTGTTTCCTTTATTTTTGAGGGAAGAGATATACAAGAAGAGTTCTCAATAGGAATTCCAGGTGTTTTTAGTGTATATAACGGTATGGCAGCTATTCTAATAGGGTATATTGAAGAAGTTCCTATGGATATAATTAAGGGAGCATTAAAAGATATTAAATCTGTACCCGGTCGTCTAGAACTGGTTGATACTAATACTTCATTTAGTGTTATTATAGATTATGCCCACACTCCTGATGGATTGGAAAATGTTCTAAAAACTATAAAGACCTTTTGTAAAGGTCGGTTGATTTTAGTTTTTGGCTGTGGAGGAGATAGGGATAAGACTAAACGACCAATTATGGGTCAAATAGGGGGGGAATATTCAGATTTTGTAATTGTTACATCGGATAACCCTAGAAGTGAAGACCCCCATTCTATTATAAGGGATATTTTACCTGGTCTAAATTCCATTGATTGCCCCCATAAGGTAATTGAAAATAGAAGGGAAGCAATTAGGGAAGCTCTTTCGATGGGGGAAAAAGATGATATTATATTAATAGCAGGTAAGGGTCATGAAACTTATCAGATTTTAAAGGATAAAACTATTTCCTTTGATGAAAAGGCTATAATAAAGGAAATGTTAGAAAAGGATGAATAGAAATGGAAAGTATGACTATAGAAGAGATTAAGGTTGCTGTAAAGGGTGAGATTTCAGGTTTAGATAAAACTATTTCCATTAGGGGTATATCCATTGATAGTAGAAAGGTTTCTAAGGGGGACTTATATATACCAATAATAGGGGAAAAGTTTGATGGTCATGATTTTATAGATGAGGCTATGGAAAAAGGGGCAATTGCCTATTTAACGGAAAATTTGGATTATGGTAGAAAAGGTGGAAGGCAAATATTAGTGGCAAATACATTAGAAGCTCTCCATGACCTAGCCCTTTATTATAGAAGGAAATTTAATATACCTTTTATTGCTGTAACTGGGAGCAGCGGGAAAACAACAACAAAAGATATGATAGCATCTGTATTAAGTGAAAAATATAATGTATTAAAAACCCAGGGTAATTTTAATAATGAAATAGGTCTACCATTAACTTTATTTCAACTAGAAGACCACCATGAAATGGCAATAATAGAAATGGGCATGAATAATCCGGGGGAAATTAGGAAATTGGTTAATATGGTTTTTCCTGATATAGCAATTATAACAAATATAGGTTTAACCCATATTGAAAATCTTGGTTCTAGGGAAAATATATTTAAGGCAAAAAAAGAAATTTTGGAAACCCTGGAAGAGAATCAATTGGCATTATTAAATGGGGATGATAATTACTTATCTAGGGTAAAGGGTGACAGGTTTAAGCTGGCTTTTCTTGGTATAAATGGAGAAGGATTGGATATAAAGGCAGAAAGTATTGTATCAAGTGATGAGGGTCTTAAATTTGTAATTAGGGAAGATAATAAAGACTTTGAAGAATTTCAATTAAATTTACCGGGAGTTCATAATATATATAATTCTTTA
>CAYMVC010000151.1:0-3462 GCA_964393755.1 uncultured Eubacteriaceae bacterium
TAAGTTTCATATAGATATTTTTTGCTTTTTCTGTCTGCAAATTCTTGATTATTCGATTCTATATTCTACATCTGATTTTATACAACTATCACTACTGACTATGATTACATTACTTGCATCATAGTGAGCTATAGGTGTAAAATCTTTGCTCAGCTTTTTTACCCTCGAGACTACCAAAATACTTGGCTTTTATAATTGTAATTTCGTATCATTAGTTGATTGGAATATCAGTGAGACGTTTCCGCTGACACATTACCTTTTCCCATCTAATCTTGCCCTCCTTTTCATATGTTAATAATTTCTTTAATATACTTCACTATAAACTATGTTTTTCCTGCGAATAGGATATATCAAAGGTCCTTAGTAGGCCATCTAATCTGTTTACATGGATCATTTTAATCTTATATTTTATACATTCTTCATTGGGAAAGAATTCCCTTTTATTAATAAGGTTTTTGTCAAAATATATCAGAAGTTGAAGATCCTTCATCTCTACGCTCTTTAGGATGACTGAAGGGGGGGCAAAAGGTGTGTTCTTCATAGGATGATAGAAAAGCAATATAAGAATTATTTTTTCAAAAACGGACTTCTTAAAATGTCAACAAATCCCTTGACACATTGATTATTTTTTGAAAAACAAAAGGCTATAGTTTTTTATTTAACTATGACCTTTTGTTTTCTTATTACTTGAAATTAAGTTGTAAATACTTCAATAACCTTATTTATAACTTCTTTTATCTTTTCATCACTTAAGTTTCCGATTTTATAAAGTACTATCTTTTTATCTGCAGTAAATATATTGCTAAGCCTTACATTGCTTTCAATATTTAAGCTTCCATTTATCAAATCATTAGTTCCTATGTGAATTGAATAAGAATCAAAGACGGTTTTACTTGTTATTTGAGATAGTATTAGATCCCCTTTTAGGTTAGCTAAAACTAATGCAGGTCTTTTTTTAGAGCTGGATAAATCTGAAAATGGAAATGGGACAACAACTATATCACCCCTTACAAATGATTCCATGCTTGGTCCTCCTCTGGTTTCATCCAGTCTTTTGCTAAGCTTTCCTCACTAGCTAATGTAATATCTTGAATATTAAGTGGTATATTTTTTTTCTGTCTATATTCTATATAGTTAATATAATTGGCTACCTCTTCTAAAAGTGATAAGGGTAATTTTTCTATTTTTTTTGTTAATAGTTCTCTATTAATCATTTATAAAACCTCCATACCTTTTTTATTTCTACTATAAATCCTATTTGTATTATATTACATTTATTATAAACTATCAAAATTTTGGATTATCAGTTGAAGATCCTTCATCACTACGCTCTTTAGGCGAAAGAAGGGGTCCTTCAGGTTGACCGGGTTGAAGGGAGAGAGGATTTTTCCCTTTAAATTTCCCTCCTTTTATGGTAGTCTAAAATGACAAACACTTGATAAGGGAGTTTAAATAATATGGATGAAAAGATGGCAAAAATGATTTTTGATATTCATAACCCAGCATCTGATGTTGTCCGTTGTCCCTATGGTAAATCCGGTATTCGTACACAACTAGATTCTTATGCTAGGGCAGCAGTTAACTTATATGGCATTATTGAGCTAGATGAATTTATTGATATTTACAATAGCCAAAATCCTGAACAAGTGGGTAGTGGAGATGTCTACATTCTCCTTCTTCCCCTTGTATTAAAGAAAGGCTGGTATTGTTTTTATAAGGAATATCTAGTCCACTATGTGTTTTTTGATGATCTTGTTCTAACTAAATATCTTCTAGAAGAGCAAAGGGACAAACCTAGGTATATACCTGGAAAAGATAAATTTCTTCAGTATATTGATGAGGATTTCACTGATAACCAATATTGGGAAAATGTTCGCCTTTTTATGTATGACATCTTTGGTCCAGGAGTAAATACCTATTTAAGTTATGAAGAAATAAAAGAATTTATGATTTATGGTAGAGGAATTAACAAATTAGGCCATATTTTAGATAAGTATAATCTTGTCTTTGATAGTGAAAAACAATTTGAAAGGTTACTAAACTTGCTTATGGAGGGAAAAAATAATACCCCTATTTGGGAAAATAATGGATTTACCCCCAATGAACTTATTAAAACTGCAAGAAAAGAAGAAAGGAATTTATATCAGCTCCCCAAGCTGGAGAATCGCAAAATTGGTCGTAATGAGTCCTGTCCTTGTGGAAGTGGCAAAAAATATAAGAAGTGTTGTTTGAGATATAATGAATTAGGATCTGCCCAATTAAGTCCAGAAGAATGCAGGCTATTCTATGAGATATGGTTTGGGCTTATGAGCTTTGTCAATGAAGAAAAAAAGGTGATTAATGATATAGTTAAACCGATATATCCTAACCCAATCAATGATATAAAAATACATAAAATAAGGGAGGTATTGTGGGAGAACCCAGATTTAATACAGGAATATATCCAAAAAACTGAATTGCCAGATGAGAAGGTGGAAGTGTTAAATTTGTGGCGTACAAATTATATCAAGGACTCCTTCTTTATTATAGAATATCAAAGGGAATACGCTGTTTTAATTGGTACAAATGATAAAGGGGAAAATAGGCTTTATGGTGTAAAGGGAATAAGTAATTCAATTGCAAATGCTCTATTAAAAAATCTCCCTGTGCAAATTGAAACTATACTACTGCCTTTTAAGGGCAAAATTATATATGATAGTTTTTTGAGTTCTTTACCAATAAGTTTTGGCGAGGGTGCAAAAAATGCACTTGGTGCTATGAAGGAAGAGGCAGAAAAACATGGCATTATCACCAACCTAGATTAGGCGGTTTATAATAACTTAAAAGTATCCTATTATAATAGTTAAAAAATCCCCTAGGGTAAATATAAAATAATCTTATGATGACATTTCATAGGGGGCAAGGGGATAAATTATCATTCTAAAACTTCAAAATTATGTTCATCAAGGATAAAATTTGTTTCTATAATATTTAAACTATTATTTAATGAATATATGAAAATAGAGTCTCTAGGGTCTTTTGCATATAAAATACCTAGCTTTGACAATGTTAATGTCCTACTGAACTAAAGAATGCACTCTTATGGGTAGGAGACAAGAAACCAGAAAATAGAGTTACCGGCTTTTCAATTACTGAATTACCCGGATTTAGATTTGGAAAGATTATAATTAAGATTATTGCTTCCTTATGGTATTTATTTTTATTATCAGCCTTTCTAGGGTTTTTCTCTACAGATCCTACATTCCAAGATAGAATTATAAATGAAAAACCAATAAGAAATAGGATGAAAGGTTAGAAAAATAGGCTTATGGCTGCGGTTAATAGATAAAATCCTTAGAGTCTACATTCCTTCTGGGAGGAAAAAGTCCGTGGCAAAGCAAGTCGGGAGAATTTTATTGCCTTTAATGTTGTATTCACCTTTTAGATTCTTTCTTATCGCCCAATCAAATTTGTCAGTTTTTT
>CAYMVC010000152.1:0-3455 GCA_964393755.1 uncultured Eubacteriaceae bacterium
GCGGTCTTGGACTGCCTTCCTTTTTTAATGTGCCTACAATTATTTTACACTAACTTAGGATTACTTGAGATTTATTCCTAAAATCCCCCCTATTGAACCTGGGACTATTCCTAGTAAAATTCTTGATATAAGGTATTTGTTAAATATAAGCACACTCCCGGTAAAATGTCCAATTACTGTTAAAATCAAAATATATAATAACCCAGTAAGGCCTCCGTGAATCCATCCCTTCTTCTCCACTCTTTGTGCCACATATCCCCCTGCCATTACTATACTGATTATTACTACGATATATGAAGTAGGCTGAATTATTTTTTCAGATGCATTTGTAAATGATAGTATGATTGATAATATAAAAAAACATAAAAGGGAGATTATAAAAGCTAAAACAACACCTTTTAATAAGATAATTAACTTAAAGTTTTTTTTCATTAAAATCACCTCCAAACTATTCCTTTACTGAATATTTATTCTTAAATTTAAATTTTATTACATGAGAAAACTCTATAATTGATTTTTGATTTATACTATATAAAGAAACACAAAAAAATACTACAAGATGTAGTATAATATACATTTATAAATAAAAAAACTATTGTTTATTAAAACAATAGTTTTTTTATTTACTCTTCAATCACTTCTGCAATAGACCATCTGCCCATTTTTAGCTTTACCTTATCTCCACCAACTTCAATAGTTAAAATATCATCATGTATATTTAATATTTTCCCATAAATACCACCGATGGTTATAACCTGATTGCCAGTTTTTAAGTTAGACCTCATTTCCCTAATTCTTTTATCCTTTTTTTGTTGTGGACGAATAATTAAAAAGTAAAAGAGAACAAACATTAAAATTATTGGTATTAATGATGCTAATTGTTGTGGCACTGTATTCCCTCCTTTAAATTAGAGCCTATAGGCACTTTCCTCAAGTATTTAATTCAACAAAAATATATAAATTCCTCTTTTAAATAAAAAATATTTTTCCAATATTTAATATCCATAATTTTCGAAAAACTCACTTCTGAAATCCAATAGCCTATCTTCTATTATAGCACATCTTATATCCTTCATTAAGTTTAGGGTAAAATATAGGTTATGATAGGAAATAAGTCGTAACCCTAATATTTCTTTAGCTTTAAATAAATGCCTTATATAAGCTCTAGAATAATTTTGACAGCAATAACATTGGCAGTTTTCATCTAAAGATGAAAAGTCCCTTTCATATTTTAAATTTTTAATTACCACCTTACCTTTGCTGGTCATAGCAGTTCCATTTCTGGCTATTCTAGTTTGAAGTACACAGTCAAACATGTCAATACCACGTATAACACCCTCTACAAGGGCATCAGGACTACCAACTCCCATCAAATACCTAGGTTTATCTTTAGGCATTAAAGGACTTATGTGGTCTATTATATCATACATTAATTCTTTTGGCTCACCTACACTCAGTCCACCAATCGAATAACCTGGAAGGTCTAATTCAACCATTTCCTTAACACTTTTTTCCCTAAGATCCTTATATTCCCCTCCCTGAATAATACCAAATAAGCCTTGATCTTTTTGTCTTTTATGTGCCATTATACATCTTTTTGCCCATCTAATAGTTCTTTCAAGGGAATTCTTAGCATAATCATAACTACTGGGATAGGGTGTACATTCGTCAAAGGCCATTATAATATCTGAACCTAAATGGTTTTGGATTTCTATAGACTTTTCAGGACTTATAAAGTGTTTAGAACCATCTAAATGGGAGCGAAAGGTTACCCCTTTTTCACTTATTTCCCTTAAATCATTCAAACTAAATACCTGAAATCCACCACTATCAGTTAGAATTGGACCATCCCAATGCATAAAATTATGCAAGCCCCCAGCCTCTTTTATTAGGTTATTGCCAGGTCTTAGATATAGGTGATAGGTATTACTTAGAATGATTTGGGACCCTAATTCCAAAAGTTCCTCAGGTGTTAAACTTTTTACTGTAGCCTGGGTACCTACCGGCATAAAAATAGGTGTATCTATTAGACCGTGGGGGGTATTTAACCTTCCCAGCCTAGCACCACTTTGTTTACATTCCTTTATTAGTTCATATTTTATAGCCATATAGCCCTCCTTTTAGTCAATTAACATTACATCCCCAAAACTAAAAAACCTATATTTTTTATCTATTGCCTCTTGATAGGCGTTTAATATTTTATTTCTATCAGTGAAGGCAGATACCAACATTAACAAAGTAGATTCTGGCAAATGAAAGTTTGTTATCATTGAATCAACTATTTTAAATTTATAACCGGGATAAATAAAAATGTCTGTCCATCCCGAGCCTGCTCTAAGTTTATCAGTAGCATAGGCAGCTGTTTCTAGGGTACGTACTGTAGTAGTTCCTACAGCAAATACCTTTTTACCCCCTAATTTGGTATTATGTATTAAATCAACTATTTCCTGATTTATTTCATAATACTCTGAGTGCATTTGGTGGTCCTCTATTTTTTCCGCTTTGACTGGTCTAAAAGTCCCTAAACCTACATGTAAGGTAATAAATCCTAGATTAACTCCCTTATCCCTTATTTGTTCTAATAATTCCTTTGTAAAGTGGAGTCCTGCTGTAGGTGCTGCAGCAGACCCTTCTATTTTAGAATATACAGTTTGGTACCTTTCTTGGTCTTCAAGCTGAACTTTTATATATGGTGGCAAGGGCATGGTACCTAATTTGTCTAAGATTTCTTCAAATATCCCTTTATATTGTAACCTTATAACCCTATTACCATTATCTAAGACTTTAATAATTTCTCCTAGCAACAAGCCCTCACCAAATATTATCACATGGCCAGTTCTTGCCTTTCTCCCTGGCCTTACTAGCACTTCCCAATCATTATCATTTAATCTTTTTAATAATAAAACTTCTATTTTTGATAAACTTTCTTCCCGCCTACCAAAAAGCCTGGCGGGTATAACCCGGGTATTATTTAATATCAATGTATCTCCCTTATTTAAGTAATCAAGTATATCCTTAAAATATTTATGTCTAATATGTCCTTTTATTTTATCCAATACCAATAACCTTGAATCATCCCTTTTTTTTAACGGGGTCTGGGCTATTAATTCCTCAGGTAATTTATAATTGAAATCGCTTTTATCCATAATAATTCCTTCCCAATGCCCCCAAAATTATCATACCAATTCAGGTGGCGTCCTATGTAAATGTTCGTAACACCTCTTGGTTAACATCCTTCCCCTAGGTGTCCTTTTTAAAAACCCTAATTGTAGTAAATATGGTTCATATACATCCTCAATTGTAGATGATTCTTCCCCTATTGAAGCAGAAAGGGTATCTAACCCCACTGGTCCTCCGTTAAACTTATCAATTATTGATAAAAGCATTTTTCTGTCTACTTCGTCTAAACCAATGGGATCAACTTCCAATAATTCCAAGGCACGTTTCGCCACATT
>CAYMVC010000153.1:0-2122 GCA_964393755.1 uncultured Eubacteriaceae bacterium
TACCCTATGATTCCAAGGCTATGGTTGCTACAAATCAGGGAAAAACTATTATAGATATTGATTGTCAAGGAGGAAATGCCATTAGGGAGGTATATAAAAACACTTTAAAGCTTTTTAATCAGTCCAAATAGTTAAAAATTAATTTTAAAATGCAAAGGAGATAGGTAGATGAGCGAAAATTGTGACCAACAATGCAGTAGTTGTGGGGAAAACTGTGATGATAGAACAGAAGAGCAAGTAGATTTTTCTGAAAAGCCCCATGAATTATCCAGTATTAAAAAGGTTATAGGTGTTCTTAGTGGTAAGGGTGGTGTTGGTAAGTCAGTAATTACCTCTATGTTAGCCGTAATGATGAACAGAAGGGGATTTTCTACAGCTATTTTAGATGCTGATTTAACAGGACCTTCTATACCAAAGGCCTTTGGCATTAAAGACAAGGCAATGGCTAGCTCTGAAGGTTTAATACCAGTAAGAAGTAAAATGGGTATTCAACTTATGTCTATAAACCTTCTATTAGATAAAGATACTGACCCGGTTGTGTGGAGAGGACCGATTATAGCTGGTACAGTAAAACAGTTTTGGTCGGATGTAGTATGGAAAGATGTAGACTTTATGTTTATCGATATGCCGCCAGGAACCGGTGATGTACCCTTAACAGTTTTTCAATCCTTACCTGTGGATGGACTAATTATAGTTACTTCACCCCAGGAATTAGTATCTATGATTGTGTCAAAGGCTGTGAAAATGGCAGAAATGATGAAGATTCCAATTATTGGTTTAGTTGAAAATATGTCCTACTTTAAGTGTCCGGACTGTGATAAAGAATATAAGATATTTGGTGAAAGTAATATAGATAAAATTGCCAAGGAACATAACTTAGAAGTTCTTGCTAAGATACCTATAGAGCCTAAAATAGCTTCTTCCTGTGATAATGGACTAATTGAACTCTATGATGAAAAATGGTTGGAAATAGGTGATATTTTTGAAAAAATGGAGGGAATTAAATGAAAATAGCTGTTGCTTGTGATAGGGGAGAGGTAACCCAACATTTTGGCCATTGTGAAAGTTTTAATGTTTTTGAGGTAGATGATAATGAGGTTGTCAATAGGGAAATATTACAAAACCCAGGTCACAAACCAGGTTTTTTGCCTAAGTTTTTACATGAGAAGGGAGTTAATGTTATTATTTCAGGAGGAATGGGTGGAGCAGCGGTAGATATTTTTAATGAAAATGATATAGAAGTTATTATTGGTGCACGAGGCAGTGCAGAAGATAATGTACATGCCTATTTAAAGGGGGAACTTAGATCTACAGGTTCCGTATGTCATGGTCATTAATAAAAGTTAAAAAAGCTTGGTGGAATGTTTTCCGCCAAGCTTTAATGGTATTAAACTTTGTTTTTTCTTAATAATTTTAGTCTAAAAAAATCTTCCCGTTCTTTTTCTTCTTTTCTAATTTTGGAATTTGAATTTTATTTAATGCATTGGCCCTTTTTTGGGTTTTTTTATCTCCAAAGACAATTTGTATGCTGATGTTTCTACTTGAGCCAGTTGATAACTTAGGTATTTCACTTCATTTAGTATATGGATTGCTAAACTTAGGTATTTCACTTCATTTAGTATATGGATTGCTATATCTAAGGAAGAATTACTTCTAAAAAATCCTTCCCACCATACTCAGCATTTTCTTGACTTAAAAGGGTTTTGTGCTATTATATATAAGTATAGTATATTTAAATTAGGATACAGTATATATAAATACATGTTAATAATTTTATCTCCGAATTCCTAATCCTAATAAGAAACGGGGGATCCATTATTAGGGGCGAATCCTGGACATCAGGTAGGGCAACTTGGGTGCCCGAACCCGTCAGCTAACCTCGTAGGAGTATTTCCAAGCGTTGGGCCAAAATTAATTAAACTTGGTCAACGTTTTTTGCGTTTAAAAAGGGATAAAAGAAGGTGGTTTTTTGTGCAAAAGCAATCATTCATTTCATTTATTTTTATATTAACATTTTGGATCGTGATTTCAGCAGCCACAAGCTTAGAACACATTATAGTTGGAATAATTCTTGCTGTAGGTACTGTTTGGTTTTGGCATGACCTTAGCCCAAGATTGCCTG
>CAYMVC010000153.1:2132-3451 GCA_964393755.1 uncultured Eubacteriaceae bacterium
CCTGGCATTATGTCTCCCAGGGAGTTGTTGACTTTTGCCCGTTGTATGCTAATGCTGGTAGGGTATGTAATTCAATCTAATATAAGTGTAATTAATAAATTACTATTCTCCAATCATTCAGTAAGACCAATATTTTTAGAGTTGGAGCCTGGTATTGAAAGCAATTGGGGGAGGGTACTTTTGGCAACCTGTATAACAATCACTCCTGGAACGGTAACCATTGACTTTGATCCAGAAACTGATGTATTTACTGTCCATGCCCTTACGAGAAAAACTGGAGTAGATTTGTTGCACTGGAGACTTATTTCTGAAATTAGGAATTTAGAAGTACTTGTACAAAGGAGGAGAAGAACTTATGTTGTGGATACTGGTAGGATTCATGTTTCTGATTCTATTTGTGCTACTAAGGGCGATCATGGGTCCCACCGTGATTGATCGTTTTATTGCTATAAATGCTATCACTAGTAAAATAAGTATGATTATTTTATTACTAGCCTTTTACAGGGGTGAGTATGGCTTTATTGATATAGCTATTGTCTTTATGTTGTGCGGATTTGCAGGAGGCATTTGGGTAATTAATGTGCTTACTCCTAGTGTTTGGGAATTTAAGATGCCAAGACTAGAAGAACTGCATAGCGGTAGAAAGGATAGTGGTGGATCCAAATGATTAAAGGGATAGCAATGCTTTGTTTTATAGGGTCATTTTTGGCCTTTGGCTTAGGAACTCTAGGATTATTTAGATTTCCGGATCCCTATACTCGAATGCATGGTGTAGGTATTGGGGATACTCTTGGGGTGGGACTTATGGGGATTGGACTTTTCTTACTTAGTCCCAGTTGGATTTTGCGAGTTAAACTTGTATTTATTTTAATATTATTTTGGATTATTAATCCTACCATGTCACATTTGATAGCTAAAGCAGCAGTAATGAACGGAATAAAACCGGCAAAAGATACAAGGATAAGAAAGGGGTAATAGTATGGATTTTATAGCTGTTGATTATTGGATTATGGCTCTTCTTTTTATCTTAGTTATAGCATCCTTAGCTATGTATTTTATAAGGGACTTATTGCATGCGGTTATTATATATGGAGCATATAGTTTGATTGCAGCCCTAATTTGGTTGCAGATGAATAGTCCTGATCTTGCTATTACGGAAGCGGCTGCCGGGATTGCTATGACTATCCTAATGATGGTAGTTATTTTCCGTACCAATAGAAAGGAGGAAGACTAGTGAAGATAAAGAATCTACTGATCTTAGCCATAATTGTATTAGCAGTCTTTGGAATGTTGCTTGCAGTTGCTGAACTTCCTCCCTA
>CAYMVC010000154.1:0-3447 GCA_964393755.1 uncultured Eubacteriaceae bacterium
ACCCACAAGAATAAATTAAAACAATTCTCCGGTTGGAAAGTTTGAAGAAGAATTAGTGCACATTATTCCCCAATTGATCACAAAATCTTAACACTTCTAATCTTACCCTAATAATTCAATCAGTTTCTTTTTATATTCTAAAAATTCTGGAGTTAAAGTCATTTCCTTTGTCCTAGGTCTTTGAAAGCCTATTTTTATTTCATCTAATATAGTAGCCGGTCTTTGGGATAAAACATATATCCGGTCAGATAGGTATATAGCTTCCTCCACATCATGGGTGATAAATAATACTGAATGTTTAAATCTTTGCCATATATCTAGGAGCCATTCCTGCATATTAGACCGGCTTATGGCATCAAGGGAGGCAAAGGGTTCATCCAATAGCAAGATATCACTATCTATCAAAATAGTTCTCAATAGGGCAGCCCTTTGCCTCATCCCCCCTGACAATTGATAGGGATAGGATTTTTCAAAGCCTTCTAGACCAAATATAGGTAACAAGTCTTTTACTTTCTTTATCCTATCTTCCTTCTTAATACCCTGAATTTCAAGGGGAATACAAACATTATCTATTAAACTTCTCCAGGGCATTAATAAGTCCTTTTGGGGCATATATCCTATTCTTTTATTTTGTTCTTCAATTGACACTCCATCTATCCTTACTATCCCCCCATATTCCTTTATTATCTTAGTTAGTATATGGAAAATAGTACTTTTACCACAACCACTGGGGCCTATTATTGATACAAATTCACCAGCCTTTAATGTGATATCTATATCTTTTAGGACATCCAATGTCTTGTCCTTTTCTATGAAGGTTTTTTTAACATCTTTCATATAGACTTTCTCAGCCATAATATACACCCCTAAAATTTAAAAACAATCAGTTAATCACCTATAAAATCGTTTGTAAATGCCTTTGAAGTATCTATCTTTTTATCTATCAAACCATTATCAAATAACCAATTAGTATAATTATCCCATACCTCTTTTTTTTGTAGCCCCCATTTTTCTGCATCAGCTTGATATCGTCCACTAAGCATTTTCTGACTTGCCTTTACTAATTCTTCATCTAGTTCTGGAGCATTATCTAAGAGTATTTGTCCTGCTTCCTCATGATTGGCAATGGCAAATTCATATCCCTTTACAACAGCTTCCATAAATCTTTTTACCAGATCTGCTTTGTTTTTAATATTATTTTCGTTGGTAACAATCACTGGTGTGTAGTAATCTAGGTTTTTATCCTCTTTCCCTAAATCTATATAATTTAATTCTATACCTCTAAGCTGAGCTTCCACTCCTGCCCAGGTTTCAAACTCCCATCCAAAGTCAATATCCCCTTTTTCACTGGCTACAAAGAAATCAGTATCTCCACTGGTTATTATATCTACCTTTTCCACATCTCCACCGTGTTTTTCCATTAAGGCCTTTAAGGTTGCCTTTTCCACCGGTGACCCCCATCCTCCATATTTTTTACCCTCAAAATCCTTTGGACTTTCTATCCCCTTATCCTTAAAGGAGGTAAATCCTGAACTATTATGTTGTATAACAGCTGCCAGTGAAACTATGGGGAAGTCCTCCAATCTGGCTAAGGTTACCTGTTCTTGATAACTTACCCCAAAGGCTGCCTTATCACTTGCCACCAACTGTTCTGCTGTCCCTCCCTGGGGCTGAATAATGTCTACTTCTAAACCAACATCTGCAAAATATCCTTTATCCTTTGCCACATATAAACCGGTATGATTGGTATTTGGTGTCCAATCCAGGGTTATGGTGATTTTTTCCAGGTTTTCTCCTTGGCTTCCACCATTTCCTCCATTACTACATCCACTTATAATTAAAATAGAAAATATTAATAATAAGATAACTATTTTAAATTTCCTCATTTTCAACATCCTTTCAAATTGTTTTCAAAATCCAGATAAACAGGGTCGTCTATCCATAGTAAAACCTAGGATCCCTCGTAAATATGCTGATACTGTCAAGCTCGGGATGACACCTATACCAGGAACGACGGGGGCGTCGATCCCTACCAACCTGGTCACTAGCCACCGACCACTCCTCCTTTGCTACTCTCTACTCCATGGCATTAATCTCTTTCCTATTAATTCAATTATCTTAAAAAGCACCATGCTTAGTACTACCACAATCATTATTGCTGCAAATAAATCAGCAGTTTTAAATGAGCTCATAGTCCTGGTCATAAAAATACCCAAACCTCTTTTTGCTCCTAACCACTCACCAATAATGGCACCCATTATGCTATAGGTGGCGGCTATTTTTAAACCGGCAAAAAATGATGGTAAGGCATAGGGTAGTTTTACCTTCATAAAAATCTCTAACTTATTGGCACCCATGATTTCCATTAAATTTAATAAGTCCTGGTCTACAGTGGAAAGTCCCTCCACTACACTAACTGAAATGGGGAAAAAACATACAATAACCACCACTACCACCTTAGGTAAACTGCCAAATCCCATCCAAATCATAATAAGTGGGGCTAAAGCTATAATCGGAATGGTTTGGGATATTACCAAAATGGGATACAGGCTTACTTTCAGCAATTTCCATTGGTTCATTACTATTGCTACCACCAATGCAAAAATAATAGCTATAAAAAACCCTATCCCAGCTTCATAAATTGTGGTTAAACTATGTTGCCATAAAATACCTCTTGACCTTATTAGGGCATTTCCTATACTTACAGGACTAGGTAAGATATATTCTGGAAGTTTCATAAAGCTTGTTATCCACTGCCAAAATATTACCAATATGAGTATGGTAATTGCCGGCACATAGCCCTCTTTTATTTTAATTAAGTTACGTAACCTATTTCCTGTATCTACCAATCTTTTCATCCATAGTCACGCCTTCTGGTTTATAATCAATCTTCACAATGGAAATTACCCTCTGGGCACCTTCTTCCACACAAATATCCTGAGCCTTCTTCACTATATCTAGTAGTTCATCCATATTTCCCTCCATAGTGGTTTCCATAGGGCCTACTTCATATTTAAGACCACTTTTATCAATTAATTCAATAACCTTATCCACCACTGGGTATATTTTATCCTCAGCTACTGAAGGTAATACTTGTAAACTTATATTGATCTTTGCCATCTTATCACTTCCTTTCTTGAATTCTAATTTGAATACCTTTATTTTTCCCTTTTAAATTCCCTATTGAACTGGATTAAAAATCTAAATAGTTAAAAAAAGCTGCTACCTGAATTGGTAACAGCATAAAAGCTAATTTCCTACGCTGGCATTATCCAGATCAGGTTAAGGGTCGGAAAAGTTTCCCTCTCAGCCAGAAATATCTAGCTCCCCACTTATTTTATTAAATTAATTATAAACCCTTTCCCATAAAAAAGCAATTATAACTTACAATAAGTATGTGTCAAGATTTCGTTGGCACGTTTTTTTCCATAAAGTTCATCCATTAAT
>CAYMVC010000155.1:0-3429 GCA_964393755.1 uncultured Eubacteriaceae bacterium
AACAGCTAAAAGCCTAAAGGATGCAAAAAGCTTAGATTCTACAGTAAAGGGTCCCCCTGAGCCAAAATGATTTATTATTGAGCGACATGCCCCCATCATAGCCATTGTTGCTACCATAGCAGGCATTCCCCCCTTTGTTATTAAAAGACCGTTTATAGAACCTATAACTAAGCCAAAGACGGCACAAAATAGTAACATTATAATAGGACTCTGAGTTGCATTTAAGACTAATATTCCAAAGCCCCCTATAATTGCAACCTGTGAGCCCACGGAAATATCAATTTGTCCTGCAGATATAACCATGCTCATTCCCATTGCCAATAACCCTATCATTGAACTTTGAACGAATATATTTGAAATATTTGTCCATGAAAAAAAATTCCTATTAACTGTAGCTGCTATTATAAGTAATATTATAAAAGATAAAATAAAACTATATTCAGAAACCAATTTTTTTAATAATTCCCTTGGGGATATATTTATATTTTTTATTTTTTTAAGCATTATTCCCAACCTCCAAATTAGCTCCAGTAGAGTAATACATGATATTTTTTTCTGTAAGATCCTTTCGTTTAAGCACTGCATTGATATTACCTTTATATAATACTAAACATGTATCTGCTACTTTGTATATTTCAGGAAATTCTGCACTAAATACAATTATTGCCTTTCCCTCCTTTGCTAAATTTAATATAAGATGATAGATTTCAAATTTTGTTCCTACATCTATCCCTTGGGTCGGATTATCAAATATAAGAACATCAGCATCAGTTTCTAACCATTTATTGGATTTTGAGGATGAGATGTTCTAATGTCCAATGATTTTTTCTGCCGCATAAATCTTTTATGAATATCCTTTTTAGATATTAACAATCTTTTAAATTTAGTATTAAGATACCCCATATTGATGTTATCGTATATAGATAAATCATTGTGAATACCTCTTTCCTTGCGCATACGAGGGGAAAGGGCAATCCCTCTTTTCATAAAAGTACGTATCTTAGATCCTGCTCTTATGGACTTGCCATTTACCATAATAGTTCCTGTAAATGATTCTTCTCCAAAAAGGGCATCTGCAAGGGAGTCTTGACCACTACCCTGTAATCCTGTTATAGCTAATATTTCACCTTTATGAACATCAAAGTTTATATTAAAAAAGTGTCTCCCAAATAAATTCTTGACTGAAAGTCCAAGTTCCTCCCTAGATTTATTTGTATATTTAGAGAAGTCTTCTTCAATTAAATATCTACCAATCATCATTTCCGTTAAATCGTTTTCATCAATGTGGGAAAACTTACCTTGAGATACCATTTTACCATCTCTTAATACATAAAAGTTTTCACATATTTCAAAGAGCTCAGGCATCTTATGGGATATATAAACAAAACTTACCCCTTCTTTATGCAATTGACGAATTATTTTAAATAAGTTATTGATTTCATTAGTAGATAAGGCAGTTGTTGGTTCATCCATTATTATTAACTCACACTTAAATAGTAAAGCCTTCCCAATTTCAACTAATTGCTTCTCTGCTGCCTGCAGGTCTCTCATTATTGCATTAGAATCAATATGAACATTCATACGTTTAAAAACATTATCACAACGTCTGATCATTTCTTTTTTATTTAATAAACCGAATTTCCCAACAAGCTCCTCGGCTAAAAACATATTTTCAAAAACCCTTAAATCATTACAAAGGTTTAACTCCTGGTGAATAAATCTTATTCCATATTGATTGGCAATATTAATATTAGTCATGTTCACCCTTTTACCATTTATAAAGATTTCACCCTTTGTGGGACCATATGTTCCGGCTAAGATATTCATAAGTGTAGATTTCCCAGCTCCATTTTCGCCAACTAAACCTATTATACTACCATTATCCACCTTAAAATTTACGTTATCTAAGGCACGAACAGGTCCAAAATCCTTTATTATTCCTTTCATTTCTATGAGCATATATACCCCCCTTTTGCGGTAGAGTTATACTAGATGATTTAAAAAGATATAATGAACCGACCGACCCCTCGATCGGTTCATTAAAACTAATGATACTAAAACATTCTAGAAATTCCCTATTGAGTACCTTTCTTCATATATATCACTATCTCTATAAGAATCAAAATCATGATCTCCGCCGCCAGCATTACTTATGGAGAAGGATGGAATTAAATATTGTCCATCTTTTAGGACTGCTCCATCATATGACTCATTATAAAGATGTGCTACAGATAATCTTAATGCTTCTCTAATAAATGCCGGCGCAAAATAAAATGTAGTGAATTTAATTCCTGTTTTAGTGTTTTCAAACTTTGCAAGTGTATCCTCACGGCCGCCAACTGAAGTCATTAATTTAATATTAATCTTAGCATCTCCTGAATAGGCATCTAATGCATTCATAACACCATCCACCACTTCATCATCGTGGGTTACTATTAAATCTAGAGATTCTACTTCAGCAACAGATTTTGAATTAAGCCAATTTTCCATTTGCTCCTGGGCAGTTTCTGTTGACCAGTCAGTAACAAAGGTATTTGCAATCTGTTCAAATTTGTCTTCGATAACTGCATCCATTCCGTCACTACGTTGGGATGTAACTGTTGAACTATCACCTACAAAGCGAAGATATTTAACATTATCTTCATCTTTATAAAATTCATTTAAGTACTCTCCCATAAGAGTAGCAATACCGTAGTTATCTCCCATTATTTCTCCTACCAATCCTTCAAAGTTATCGATTAACCTGTCATAAATAACTAATTCAATTTCAGCATCTTTAATACTTTGTGCTGCACTACGTAAGGCCTCTCCTTCCATTGGCCATAGCATTATAAGGTCAACATCTCCACCTGCTATTAGATTTTCAATAGAGGTAATTTGGTCAGAAGCTTCAAGGCCATCCTTCACAACTATTTCTAGGCCATCATACTTTTCCATTAGGGCATCTGCTTCCATTTTAGCATGGGCAACACTCTCACCGGTGAATCCATGGTCTCCTGAAGGGATAACTACACCGATTTTAAAAGACTCCCCTTCGGCCCCTTCGCCATTACCTTCAGGCGCCTCTACAGGTTTAGAGCAAGCACTAAAGGAAAATATTAAAACTACTACAAGCAACAATAATAATGTTTTTCTCACTTTACTTCCTCCTTTATTTTTATTTTGATAAACGGCAATGCCGGATTATCCAAATCAATGGCTAGATATATACCCTGTTAAAATAAAATTACGCCCTTTATATATCCATCTGTTTTTTTAATAGATTTCTTGAAGATGTCATTTATAGTTTCAATCTCATCAAACCTGGCCACATGGGTTACAAGGTCTTTTGTATCATATACCCCTTTATTTATAAGGGTTGCAGCCCTTGGCGTAAGATATTTAAAATGAGAATTACTCTTTGGTGCCAAGTTTAATACTTGGAGACCA
>CAYMVC010000156.1:0-3427 GCA_964393755.1 uncultured Eubacteriaceae bacterium
TATTAGTTTTTGAAATAAAAAAAAGGCGAAATCTATCGATCATAAGTTGACCGAAGACTTCGCCTTTTGGGTTTCTATATTTAATTTTAAATTTATATAGAATAAAAGCACCAAGATTTTTATGTCTCAGTGCGTTTTCGGAATTTATTTATTGCCTTTCCACACTTTTCCCAGTATGTCTTTTAAAACTAAAAAAGCATCTAGATAACTATATTGATATTCTTCCATTAACTCCTTTACCATTGAGTCTATCCTTGTAGCATACTTTGGTATATTCACTTCATTTTGATATTGAATCAGAATCGGATATTTCTTTCCCCATGCACTTGTCCAATCAATTTTTTCTTCTACTTGCTCACTGGTTTTTTCAATAATCTGTTGTATTTCTTTCACATCTATATCAAATTCAATTAGTTCATCCAAGGACATATTGTATAAAATCGCCATCTTTTTAGACTGACGTATGTCTGGAAGTGTTTCATCTGTTTCCCATTTTGAGACTGTTTGCCTACTTACCCCTAATTTTTCTGCCACATCTTCTTGAGAAAGCCCACATTTCTTTCTTGCGTGAAATAAACTGCTTCCTAAATTCATAAAATTTACCTCCTGATTTTATTTATCTAAGAACAATTATTACATCTAAGAAAAAATAAAGCCACCAATTATGTCTTACATTTTTGCTCCTTTTCCTAACATGGTTGTCCTGATAAATTGGAATATGTCTCTCATTATTACTGAAATTTTATAATATAATTTATGCATATAATATCTCATTCAGTTCTGTAATCATACATTCAGGATTAAACAATGTATTTTCACAATGGAATTTGCCCTTGAAACATTTTACCATCGTGGTAGGATAATGCTTCTGAACATATTTAGCAGATTTTTTCGCAAGCATTTCGTTTGGAGCTGTTCCATGAAAGAAATATGCCATTGTATTCGGAGTATCTATATCGTTTTTCAATTTAAAATTTGCTATGCCATTTATACTGTTTTCAACGGTTATATCAGACATATTATCAAGCACATCCAAAAGATTGTCGAGATTATCTTCTGAAATGATTACCTTTATCGCCTTCTCCACAGTTTTCTTATCCCTCTGCTGCGATTTATGGGTAATATCAAGATAGAAATTCTTCATAAATCTTTTCAAAAAGCCATTTAAGGACACCAAAGGAGAACCGTCAAAAATAACATTTTCAAAAAACAATTTTTTATTCTGCCATAGCGTTGCTGTTAATACACCACCCATTGACATACCATAAACGGCATACATATATTTACCATAGCGTGGAATAATATAATCCTCAATCTCCTTTGCTTCTGCCAAAAATGAAACAAAGTCTTCCTTTTCCTCTGGGTTATGTCCCGACATTATA
The DNA here is from genome assembly GCA_964393755.1 of uncultured Eubacteriaceae bacterium. Taxonomy (GTDB): domain Bacteria; phylum Bacillota; class Clostridia; order Eubacteriales; family Garciellaceae; genus DUPX01. The sequence continues at coordinate 1,383 of CAYMVC010000156.1, forward strand.
GGCACTATAATGTGAAAATCATTTTGGTAATACTCAATATATTTATTCCACACTTGCCATGGACTCTGAAAACCATGTATAAGAATAATCTTTCTTTTACTTGTATCTCCAAATTCAAGAATTTTCATATCGCAATCTCCCCTAGAAATTCCTATTTATCTATTTGATTATAAATAATACTTAGACCATAATATAGAAATATTATTTATTATTGAAAGAAAAACTAATCTATGCTTAGTTTTTCAATAGCTTGTTTTTCATTTGGCAAAAAGAATATATCTTTACCTTTATTGCATTCATAAATAAAATCTTTTAAACTCTTACTTGTATATCTAGAGAAATCTCCTATTATAGCTATTCTCTTTCGATAATTTATAAATTTTTGCAATATCTCCCCTGCTATCTTGGTGCTTAGATCAAAGAACTCTTCACATATTGCTGCTTTATTTATAATAATACGACTACATCCTGTTTCATAATCTACTGTAGCAAAAAAATCCAATGCTGATTGTACATCTGTTATCAAAATCTCATCACTATTTACAATAGCAATTTCAATATTGTTTTCTTTAATAACTCTTATTTCCATTGTAAGCCTCCAATTAAACAATAAATTCATCTCTTATAATATATCTATAATAACGTAGTGCAAGATAATTATTAGTATTATTCAAAAAACTCTTTAGCATAAACTACAGTTCCCGCAACTCCATCAAGGCTTCCATCTTTAAGTTCCAATGCCATAAATGATTCATCCAACACATCTTTTGATTCTAATTCCCTTTCTATATTTTCTAGGAATTCTTCTACTATAGTTTTATTATCAGTGCAGAGGATATTGAAGGCTTTAACAAAGGCATTTTCTATTATCTTTTCTTCTACTGCCTTACATTCAGGACATGACTTCTTTCCTTTTCTTATTGCTTTTGTACAGAACCAAACATCCTTTTGTTTGTCACTTCCACTATGCCACCTTCTTCTGGTAATGCTACTGCCACAGTAGGCACATTTCATCATACTGGAAAAGGCATATTTTAGGCTATGCCTTTTCATTCTACCCTTGTTATGGGTCCTACTTCTTTTTTCTAATATTTCCTTTGCCTTGTTGAAATGTTCCCTAGATATTATAGCTTCATGGTTATCTCTCACATAGTACTTTTCTTCTTCTCCAAAGTTATCTAATCTTCTCTTACTTATGGGATCTAGGGTAAAGGTCTTTCCCATAAGGACATCTCCTACATACTTTTCATTTTTAATAATTCCTCTGACAGATGAATCTGACCAAGTGGTATTACCCTTCTTAGTCTTATAGCCTTTCTCTGTTAACTCCCTAGCTATAACAAAGTATCCTATTCCACTGGTGTACCTATTGAAAATATATTTTACTATTTTGGCTTCTTCCTCATTTACAAGAAGTTTCTTTTCCTGCTTGTCATAGTCATATCCCAAGCAGGAGGCTTGTCCTACCATTTCCCCCCTTTTCATCTTCATCTTAAGGCCCATTTTAGTATTAAGAGACAAGGATTCACTTTCCTGCTGGGCTAGAGAACTTAGGATGGTTAGGAGCATTTCTCCATTCATTGTTAGGGTATTTATGTTTTCTTTTTCAAAAATTATGGCCACATTTTCGTCTTTTAATAGTCTAACATATTTTAAAGTATCCATGATGTTTCTAGCAAATCTTGATATGGATTTAGTAATTATTATGTCAATTAGGCTATGTTTCCACATTTAGAGGGTGATTTACGAAGTCTAGTTTTGAAAAAAGTTAGAATAAAATAACCTTGATATTTTTATCAAGGTTATTTTTAAAGCTCGTTTCAACGAAATCCAGTATTAGGATATTTAATTCAATTAATTAATTAATTATATATTTATACCCATTCTCTAGTCATATAGATATGATTATTTAAAGTCCTTCATGGAAAATTTAATTTCTCCATATGGATCCCTTAGAATAGCATCTGTAACTCCATTTTTCCTTAAATGGTTATATAAATTACTATACATGAGCTGAGTCATCTCTTCAGAGGATCCATAATCAT
>CAYMVC010000157.1:0-3420 GCA_964393755.1 uncultured Eubacteriaceae bacterium
AAAAAGGATGGTAGTAGGGAACATTATAATAGAAATAAAATACTCAATGGTATTTTAAAGGCATGTGAAAAACGTCCTGTTTCTATCTCCCAAATAGAAGACTTAGTAGAATACATAGAAAAGAAAATCTTTAATTCCATGGAAAGGGAAATTACCAGTACATTTATAGGTGAACTTATAATTAATGAATTAAAAAAAATAGATGAGGTTGCTTATGTGAGATTTGCTTCAGTATATAGGCAGTTTAAGGATATAAATACTTTTATGGAAGAGTTAAATAAACTAATAAAAGAAAAATAAACCTCATAAGGCAATGCCTTATGGGGATTATTTTTTGAAGGTGCTTTTATTATAGGATGGGATTTCTGGGAGGTTTTTTAATGATTATTGGGATGGTAAGATTGGATAAAAAGACAAAAAACTTAGTCAAAAGGATTAAACCTGGAGAAATTGCAATTATAAAACACAAGGATATAGATGAAGTGGCAGCAGAATCCCTGGTTGATAAAAGGGTTAAATTAGTGATAAATTTGGACAAGTCTATAAGTGGTAAATACCCTAATTTAGGTCCTAAAATATTGAATGATTCAGATATTCCCATATTAGATGATGTTAAGGAAGATCTTTTTAAATGTTTAGAGGAAAATGATGAAATAGAAGTAATTGGGAATGAAATTTTTAAAGGTGGTCACCTAATAGGAAAAGGTCAATTGTTTACAGACGAAATAATTAATTATAAAATAAACCAAGCTAAAGATAATATTTCTATAGAATTGGAAAAGTTTATTGAAAACACCTTGGATTATGCGAAAAAGGAAAAAGATATTATTTTAAATGAGATTCATTTTCCTAATATAAAAACTATAATTAAAGGTAAACATGTAGTTGTGGTTGTAAGAGGTAAAAACTATAAAGAAGACTTAAATATTTTACAATCATATATAAAGGAAGAAAATCCAGTTCTAATAGGAGTTGATGGTGGTGCAGATGCACTTTTAGAATTTGGCTACAAGCCTGATATAATTGTAGGGGACATGGATAGTGTCAGCGACAATGCCCTGAAAAACTGCGATGAAATAATAGTACATGCATACACAGACGGATCTGCTCCAGGAATGGAAAGAATTGATAGCTTGGGGCTTAAGGCACTAACTATACCAGCACCTGGGACTAGCGAGGATATTGCCATGCTGTTAGCCTACGAAAAAGGAGCAGATTTAATAATTGCCTTGGGGAGCCATTCAAATATGATTGATTTTTTAGAAAAGGGAAGAAAGGGAATGGCAAGTACCTTTCTTGTAAGATTAAAGATTGGTTCTAAGTTAATTGATGCCAAAGGTGTAAACAAACTCTACCATACTGGTGTTAAAATAAAGTATGTTTTTGCATTGGTTTTGTCTGCCCTTTTGCCAATAATAATTATTGCCTTTTATTCTCCCACAATACAGTATTTCCTAAAATTGCTTCAAATGAGATTTAAAATTTTACTAGAATTTTAAGGAGTGAGTTATATGCTAAATATGAAATATTTAATTGTTTCTATTGCTTCAGTATTTCTAGCATTAGGTATAGGAATTTTTATTGGTATTATGTTTGACGGCCAGTATATCTTCTTAAATCAACAAGAGTCTATTATTAATGATTTAGAAAACAGGTTTGATGAAATAAAGGAGGCCAACAGTGAATTACTTGATACAATAGAAATTAAAAATAAGCATATTAATCACTATGAAGATTTTACAAATATTATTTTCCCCAAACTCATAGAAGGAAAATTAAACAATATGAAAATAGCTATTATTGAAACAAATGACGACTATATTTATAATGATATTAATTCAATTATTTTAAAATCAGGTGGTTTTTTAAATTCTACTACATATATTAAAAAAGAATTTTTGTTGGAAGATGATGACAAGTTTCAAGATATATATAATTATTTTATTGAAAATAAGCAGGTGAATATTAGTAAAGAGGATTTCCTATATACACTATCAGAAAACCTTGCAATAGCAATAATAGAAAAGGATTTGGATACTCTACAGTTTCTAAAGGAAAAGGATGTAATAGAATTAAGGGGAAACTATATGGATAGTGCTGATTGCTTTATAATAGCAGGTGGCAGTGGATTAGAAGAACCGGATAAAATGATACAAAATATTGATATTCCTATAATAAAGAAGATAAAGCAATATAATATGCCAATTGTTGGTGTGGAACAAAGTGATGTGAAATATTCATATATAGAAAAATATAAAAAACAAAAAATATCCACAATAGATAATGTTAATACTATGATAGGTCAATATTCATTAATAGAAGTACTTGTGGGTAATTATGGAAATTATGGTATTAAACCATCTGCAAATCGTTTAATACCTCAGTAAATGAGAGGGTAGATAATGGAAAATAGGAAAGTAAGTATTATAATACCTGCCTATAATGAAGAAAGCAGAATAAAAAATACATTAAAGCCTTTAGTAGGTCATCCCTTAATAGATGAGGTAATTGTGGTTGATGATGGTTCATCGGATAATACTGGGAAAAGGGCTTGGGAATGTGGGGTAATTGTAAGCAGACTGGGAAAAAACATGGGAAAGGGTTATGCACTTAGAAATGGAATCAAACAAGCTAAAGGTGATATTATAGGTTTTTTAGATGGAGATGTGGAAGAAAGCTCAATAGAAATAGAAAAACTAATTAAACCAATTATTGATGGTGATTGTGATGTTACAATTGCCCAATTTCCTTCTCCTAAAAAAAAGGGTGGATTCGGATTCGTAAAAAAGCTTGCCCAAGGGGGAATCTATTTTTACACAAAACAAACAGTTCATTCATCATTGTCCGGTCAAAGAGTTTTTACTAGAAAAGTCCTAGAAGATATAGAAATGCCTATTGGCGGGTATGGTGTGGAAGTGGACATGACTATAGATATTTTAAATAAAGGTTATAGAATTTGTGAAATTCCTGTTAATATGAAGCATGCTGAGACCGGTAGAGACTTACAAGGCTTTAAGCATAGGGGTAAACAATTTCTACATATTTTTATAGTATTGCTAAAACGCCTTGTTAAGAGGGGATAATATGTATTTTTATATAATGGTGATTTTTCTAGCCCTTTTTGTGTCATTTATATTTAGGATTCTAATTCATAATATGATTGTCCAAAGTGGTTTTTTAAAACAAAACTTTAAAGGTGACCCCATACCTATCGGGATGGGAATAGTATTTCCTGTTGGATTAATTTCAACTTTGACACTTTTACATTTACTTTTTCCACTAAAGGATATTTCTTTATTATTTTCCTTTGGAGTGGTCTCCATGGCATTTCTAGGAATTATAGATGATTTATTAGGTAATAGGGATACAACCGGATTAAGGGGTCATATAGGTAAGCTGTTAAGATTTAAATTGACAACA
>CAYMVC010000158.1:0-3357 GCA_964393755.1 uncultured Eubacteriaceae bacterium
AGGCCAATAAAAAAAGCGATTTAATAATCGCTTTTTTAGTAGATGCTCCCCCGGTAGGACTCGAACCTACGACCAATTGGTTAACAGCCAACTGCTCTACCGACTGAGCTACAGAGGAATGTTTTTGATACAATAAGGTTAATAGCAAATGAAGGACATTTGTGTCAACAATATTTCTCAAAAAAATTTTTTACCTTGTATTTTTTTAATTTTATATTATGTATCAGCTATTACTATTTTAACCTAATTTAAAATCCTTAAATAATTATTTTATGAATCTAAATAGCCTATCCTTAACTGTCCACATGCAGCATTTATACTGCTTCCCATTTCTTTCCTAATGGTAGTAGGTATACCAAAGGATTCCAGCTTTTCCTTAAATAATAATATACTCCTTTCCTGAGCTTTTTCATAACTCTTTTCCTTAATTGGATTTATAGGTATTAAATTTACATGACATAAAAATCCCTTTAACAGCTTACCAGTTTCAATAGCATCATTTTCATTATCATTTTCTCCTTTTATCAGTGCATACTCAAATGTAATTCTTCTATTAGTTTTATTTATATAGTAGGCACAAGCATCCATTAACTCTTTTATGGTGTATTTTTTAGCTATAGGCATTATTTCCTTTCTTTTAACATCACTAGCTGAATGGAGAGAAATTGAAAGATTTATTTGCAGCTTATGATTTGCCAAATCATAAATTTTTGGTACAATACCGCAAGTAGACAGTGTAATATGTCTTTGGCCTATATTTAGTGAAAGTGGATGGTTTACAATATTAATAAATTTTAAAACTTCTACAAAATTATCTAAGGGTTCTCCACTTCCCATTAAAACTATATTAGATATTCTCTCTCCTATTATTTCTTGCATTTTCAAGACCTGGTCTATCATTTCACCAGCAGTTAAGTTTCTAATTTTTCCATCAAGAGTAGATGCACAAAACTTGCAGCCCATATTGCAACCAACCTGGCTAGAAATACATATGGTATTTCCATATTCATATTTCATTACAACAGATTCAATTATATTATTATCTTGTAGGGCAAATAAAACCTTAATGGTCTTATCATCCTTATCTTGAAGCTTTTTTACAACCTTTAACCTGTATATTTCAAATTCTTCATTTAACTTTTCCCTAATACTTTTTGGAATATTTTGCATTTGTTCAATACTGTATATTCCCTTGTATATCCATTGAAACAATTGGTCTGATCTATATTTAGGTTGATTAAGGTTGAAAATAATATCATTTAATTCATTTAAATCTAAGCCAATTAAATTTTGTTTTTCCAATCTTATACTCCTTGTATATTCAAATAGGTTTTTGCTATTGTTTAATAAATTTATTATATCAAAAAAGTCCATTACAACAAAGATGGATATTATTTAGTACAATAAACTCCTATCATTACAGGGTTACTACTAAATTCTTTGCATTTTACTAATAAAAAAACCATCTATATCATCAATATGGGGAAATACTTGCAAATACCCTTGTTCTAATTCCTTTTCATGGCTCTGCATCTTCTCTGAAATAGCTTTAATGGGTAGAAAAGTAAATTGGGGATTAGAATTTAAAAAGGATTTTACCATGTTTAGGTTTTCTTCTTGATTAATAGTACAGGTGCTATAAATTAAATAACCACCCTTCTTAACATAGTTAGAAGCATTTATTAGCAACCTTTCTTGTAGTTTTTTAAGTGAATCTATATTTTCAATACTTTTGTTCCATTTTAAATCAGGTTTTTTCCGAATTATCCCTAGACCAGAACAGGGGGCATCTAATAGTACCCGATCTGCTTTTCCTATCATATCTTTATCCAATTGGGAGGCATCAAAAACCTCTAATTGTATATTTGAGATTCCCAAACGCTTAATATTTTCTTTCATTAAGGTGATTTTATGTTGGTATATATCCCTTCCAATAACAGTGCCACCATCTTCCATCAACTGGGCTATATGGGTAGTCTTGCCACCTGGAGCAGCACAAAGATCCAGGACCAGTTGGGCATTTAAAGGATTTAATACATGTCCAACTAGGATTGAACTTTCATCTTGTATTTGAAACAATCCATCCTTAAAGTATTTGTTTTCTACTATATTAGATATATTATCAATTACTATTGCTTCAGGGCACCATTGACCTTCTTCAAGTGAAAAACCTTCCTTCTCCAATATTTGAATTAAATCTTCCCTATTAGTTTTCAATGTATTTGTTCTTATGGTTATAGGAGCTACTTGGTTATTCTTCTTTAATAATTTTGTTGTAAAATCTATACCAAACTCCTTAATCCACATTTCAACCATCCATCTTGGGTGGGAATAAAATATTGATAAATAGTCTATATTATTTTCCTTGTTCGGTTCCAATTGCTCTAAAGGTGCTCTGATTATAGTTCTTAGAATTCCATTGATAAAACCAGCAATTCTTTTATGTCCATATTTTTTACCCAGGGATACCATTTCATTTACAGCTGCAGATTTAGGAACTTTGTCCATATACAATATTTGATATATACCTAGTCTTAAAATATTTATTACCCAGGGGGTCATTTTTCTAAAAGGGGTATTGGAAAAGTTAGAAATAATCCAATCCAATCTTTTTTTATTTGTAATTACACCATAGGTTAAGTGGGTGATAAAGGCCCTATCAATAGATTTTAAAGAAAACTTATCTAAATGCCTTTTCAAACTTACATTACTATAGGCACTATTAACATCAATATCGTATAATATCTTTAGTGCTATTTCCCTAGGATTATTCAAGTTCTTACCCATCTATCTTCTACGTCCCCTTAAAAGTAATAGCCTAAATAGTTGTGATATTGCCACAATAGTGGAGGCAATATAAGTTAATGCAGCAGCATCTAGAACTTTTTTAGCAGGGGCAATTTCATTGGATGATAAGACCCCTTGAGATTCTAATAGGCTTATAGCCCTATTACTTGCATTAAATTCTACAGGTAAAGTTATAATATGAAACAATATTACTGATAGATAAAATATAATACCTATTTCCATTAGGTGTAATTCAGGTACAAAGATAAAACCGATTAAAAATAAAATCCAAGCAGCTTGGGACCCAATATTGGCTATTGGAACCAGTGAATTTCTTATCATGAGAGGGGCATACCCTCTAGAATGTTGAATTGCATGACCTACTTCATGGGCAGCCACACCTAGGGAAGCAACAGATGTCCCATTATAGACAGCATTTGATAGCCTTAATATATTTTTTCTTGGATCATAATGATCAGTTAAGTGGCCATTTGTAAGCTGAATAACAACATTCTCTAATCCTTCAGAATCTAAAATCATCCTTGCCACTTCTACACCTGTATATCCTTT
>CAYMVC010000159.1:0-3322 GCA_964393755.1 uncultured Eubacteriaceae bacterium
GTGCAATAGCCACATTGAAAGCCTCCTTCTTCTATAAAGGCTTCTTGTATTTCTGTATTAGTCAACCCTTCAATGGTGGTAATTTTTTTGTCACCAACTTCTACTGCCAGAGTCAAACAGGATTTTATAGGTTTACCATCTATTAAAACAGTGCAAGCGCCACAATCCCCATTTTCACAACCTGGCTTGCCTCCGGTAAGACCTAATTTTTCCCGTAGAACCCTAAGTAGGGTATCAGCCGGTCTAACAATTAATTTTCTCTTTTCCCCATTCACATTTAAATCTATGGAAGCAAAGTCTTTATATTCTATCATACAACCACCCCTTCCAAATTTGTCAACATTTCCTTCAGAGATTTTTCCAAGAGGGCCCTCCTATAATCATCAGATGCAATATGATCTTTTTTAAAGGGGAGGGGCATACTTTTCAAAGTTTTTTCAACCCTATCTTGCAGCGAAAGACCCTTTTCATTTATAGAATCCTCCATTTCAATAGACCTAAATGGCAGGGAGGATACTCCACTAAAGGCCATTTTTAATTTACCCTCCTCTTGGATGGCAACAACATTAATTATCGGATAGTCCACTGATGTATGTTTTTCTCTACGCCTATTAAAGTATGGTAGGAATTTTACATCCTTGTTTACCTTAATCTGAAGGAGGAATTCTCCCTCTTTCAGGCGTAGCCTTTTATCAAAGACCGTATTTATCCCTTCCTCCCTTATTCCTTCCGGTCCTGCTAAAACCACCTTGCCATCCGTTACTAATAGGGGAAGGACAGCTTCCCTATAGGGGAGGCGACCACATATATTGCCTCCCAGGGTTAATTTATTACGTACAGTATGGTCAGCTATGGGCCTTAATACCTTGCTAAAGAAGGGAAAGAGATTTTTTTCTATTATTTCACTAAGGGTAAGGCCTCCGCCAAAGATTAGGTCCCCATTTACTTCCCCATGGGCTATAGCCTGGGGAATGGCTTTTATATCTATTAAAGCCTTCACTGATAAGGTTTCCTTTCGTGCCATTGTTATTATTTCTGTTCCTCCACCATAATATATAGGAGAAAGGCCTTCTGAACTTAATTTTTCAAAGGCAGCTATAGCCTCATCTATAGTAGTGGGACGACAATATTGAAAATCAAAGGGTATCATTACTTATCCTCCTCCTTAATAGTTTTCCATATAAATTCTGGAGTGAGGGGTAGCTTATTTAATGGTTTTCCAATTGCCCTAGATAGGGCATTAGACAGACCACCAGGCATTCCTATAACACCTTGTTCACCTAGTCCCCTGGCACCAAAGGGGCCATCCCCTTGGGGAGTATGTAAAAACTCCACTTGATATTTTGGATGTTCACCATATCGTAATATCTTGTAGGAACGGAGGTCATTATTTTCAACCTGTTCCCTATTATTAAACAGAAACCCCTCACTTCTAGCAAAACTCATACCCATTGCTAAAGCTCCTACCACCTGGTCGTGGGCAAGTTTTGGATTGATTAGGGGACCTACATCCATACAACAGACAGCCTGTAAAACATCATAATTTCCATCACTTAGGTCCACTTCTACTTCAATAGCCTGGGCACCTAGAGTCCATTCTAATTCCGGTTGACCTTGGCCGGTTTCAGGATCAATTCCAGATAGTCTCCGGGCAATATATCTACCTCGACCAATGACCTGACCTTCGATGGCATTCCCATTAGGATAGACATAACCCATAACTACCTCATCCATAGGAATACCTAACTTTGGTTCATCCTTTAAATAGACCCGTCCATAGCCCACCTCTAAATCCTCTGGAGAACACCTGAGGGGAATAGAAGCAGTTCTCTTTATTTGAGCTATAGCATCATCAGAGGCTTCAATGGCAGCCCTACCAGCCATCATTAAACTCCTACTGGCTGCTGTTGCCCAATCATGGGGGGCAGTTTTAGTATTAATATCCTCTACTATATGAACCTTTTCAACATCTATTTTAAATTTTTCCGCTACGATTTGAGCCAGGGCTGTAAAAGTACCCTGACCTATTTCAACTATTCCTGTTTGAAGGTTTATACTGGCATCCTCATTAAAGGTGAGTATAACCCCTGCATCTGTATTAGTTGGCATGGCAGGAGACTTCCATAAAAGACCCATTCCCTTTGCCCTCACCTTATTGGGAGAGACTTCAATCCTAGAACCTTCCTGCCAATTTATCATAGCTCCTACCCTTCTAATACATTCAGGTAAATCTCCAGTATTAGCATCCATCACATTTAGGGTGGGAGCAGTATCTCCTTCTACTATGGCATTTTTCAATCGAAACTCCATAGAGTCCATCCCCAACTTTTCTGCCAATAAATCAATAGATCGTTCTATAGCAAAGGCAAGTTCAATATGACCAAATCCCCTAAAGGCTGTTGCAAATGGATGATTTGTATAGACACAAAGGGAATCACAGGAAACATTAGGAATACGATAGGGACCGGTGGAGGATATAGCAGCAGCCCTGCTGATATTAACTGCATAGTCTGCATAGGCTCCACAATCAAAGTAGTAATTTAATTCTGCAGCCACAAGATGACCATCTTTGCTACATCCTAATCTTACATCAGCATCCATCCCTATATGACCGGGGGAGCTTACTAGATCTTGTTCACGGGTATTGACCAACTTCACAGGCCGCCCACCTACAGATCGGGAAAGCAAGTAAACTAAAGCCTCTAATTGTAAGCCCGCTTTTCCACCAAATCCTCCTCCTATTGGGGAAGCTTCCACATTAATTTTTCCTATGGGGATATCAAAGTTGTAGCCTAGAAGGGATTTAACAATAAAAGGTGCCTGGGTGGCAGACTTTATAGTAATATCACCCCTGGGGTTGATTTCTGCAATGGTGGCCCTAGGCTCCATTGCCGTGTGATCACCGGGGGGAAAGGAAAAGGATGCATCTATTATCACATGAGCCTTTTCAAAGCCCTCTTTAATGTCTCCTTTACGAATTTTGGTCCTATTTGCTATGTTTTTACCGGGTTCTGGATGCACAGCATCAATATGTTGGTATTTATCCATTTCCTGGTGAACTAAAGGGGCATCTTCTTTTAAAGCATCCCTTACTGAGGAAACAATAGCTAGGTCTTCATAGACCACCTTAATCAGGCCTAGGGCAGCCCTTGCCTCCTCTTGGCTATTGGCAATAACAGCTGCCACCGGTTCACCATAGTACCTAACCTTTTTGTAGGCTAGGGGCGGTTTATCCCCCATATATAAACCTAGGGTAACAGGGAAATCCTCCCCTGTCAGAACAGCTTGGATACCTGGTGCTTCTTTTGCTAAAGAAATATCT
>CAYMVC010000160.1:0-3271 GCA_964393755.1 uncultured Eubacteriaceae bacterium
TCCTCTAATATTCTAGCACACTGAATATAAGTATCTCCATGCTGACCTGATGTTAATATAAAATGCCCCTCCATTAATGCGCCCTTTTCTTTTAATAAATCTTCCTTCTCCTTTAAATTCATAATAATCCCCCTCAATTTATTTGTCCTATTATATCTGACATTTTTTTATATTGATTTTCATACATATACTCTTCTATATCTTTTAATATATTTAAAGGTGCTAAGGGATCTATAAAGTTAGCTGTACCTATAGATATGACAGTTGCCCCTGCTAATAAAAATTTTATTCCGTCTTCGCCGGTCATTATACCTCCCATACCAATAATGGGAATATCCACAGCCTTTGCCAGCTCATAAACCATCTTTAAGGCAATTGGTAAAATAGCAGGTCCTGATAGCCCACCAACTTTATTACCAAGTAGGGGCCTTTTATTATAGATATCGATATCCATTGCCGCTAGGGTATTTATCAAAGATATTGAATCTGCCCCTCCTTCCTGAGCAGCCAATCCAATCTCCACTATATCAGATACATTTGGGCTTAATTTAATAATAAGTGTTCTGTGCCAAGACTTTCTTACTCTGGTGGTAACTTCATAAATACTCTGGGGATGGGTTCCAAAGTGTAGTCCCCCCTCTTTCACATTTGGGCAGGACACATTCACTTCTAAGGCTTCAACTCCTGAGTCCCTTAGTTTTTCCGCCATATATCCATATTCTTCTATAGTATTCCCTGATATATTTACTATAGTTGGTAGAGTAAGCCTTTCCAAGTATGGAAGTTCATCCCTTATAAAGGCCTCCAATCCAGGATTTTCTAATCCCACACTATTTATAATGCCCCCCGTAGTCTCTACAATTCTTGGTGGGGGATTCCCCCTCCTAGGGAGGAGTGTAATTCCACTTGTAGTAATGGCTCCCAGCTTGTTTATATCATAGTACTCTTCATATTCCCTTCCAAAACCAAAGGTGCCTGAAGATGTTATAATTGGATTCTTAAGTTCTAGATTTCCTATTTTAACCCTTAGATCTATTTTACTCATCCCAGTCAATCTCCTCTCCCCAATACACTGGACCATCCTTACACACCCTTGTATAGCTACCTTCCTGATTTTCGGCTTTAGTTTTGCAGCTGCATACTAGACAGGCCCCGATACCACAACCCATCCTCTCTTCCATTGATACCTGACAAGGCAGGTCCAGCTTTGTAGAAATCTTTGAAACTTCTCTCATCATAGCCTTGGGTCCGCAGGTATAAACCATTTGGGGAGGACTTTTCTCCCATTGGGATAGTAGACCATCTGTGATTAATCCCTTCCTGCCTATATTACCCTTTTCAGTTGTAATATGGATTTCACTGGAATAGTTCTTAATCTCTTGAATCAAAATAGTTTCCTCCATAAATCCCAGATATACCCTTGATTTATCCTTATAATATTTAATTACCTCCATAAGGGCTGCTATCCCCATTCCCCCTCCAACAATGGCTACACTATCATATTTAGCATCCAGTAAAAACCCATTACCTAAAGGACCTAAAGCATTAACTACTTCCCCTGTTTTCATTTCACTTAAGCTTTTAGTTCCCTTTCCCTGGACCCGATAAACAATAGATATCTCCTTATTGTCCTTATCAATGTTTGATAGGCTGAAAGGACGCCTTAAAAAGGCACCATATTCCCCTCTGCACAGGAGGTGAATAAATTGACCCGGCTCTATACTTTGGCTTATCTTCTCAGATTCCATGGTAATGCTATATATATTATTCCCTATCCTTTGATTTTCTTTTATCCTCATCCATTCTTCTCCGCTCATTTTACCCCTCCTTAGGTTGTCATAAGCTATTCTCTGTTTTCTATAGCCTCTATTAATTGATTTTGCATTGTAAGGGTGGCCCGGATAAGGGAATTTTTAAAGTCATAAAGACTTATATCCCTTCCCCCTTCTTTTAGATAATTACCTAGTATACCCCTGGAGGAGTTTACAATTGCCCCTAATCCATTTTTATCAAAACTATAAACAATATCACTAGCCTTTCCCCCTTGGGCACCAAAGCCCGGAACCAAAAAGAATGTATTGGGCATTTCTTTTCTAAGTATTCTTGCCTCCTCTGGGTAAGTAGCAGCTACAACTGCTCCAATAGAGCTATAGCCATAGCTTCCCATAACCTCTTCTCCCCATGCCTTTACTGATTGGGCCAGATGAGTATATATGGGCTTTCCCTGGACAATCAGGTTTTGCAGGTCACCTGAGGAAGGATTAGAAGTCTTTACCAATACAAATATTCCTTTTTGATTATTTTTGCATATCCTGGCAAAGGGCTCTATTGAGTCCCAGCCTAATAAGGGATTTATTGTTACTGAATCACATTCAAAGGGACCTTTTAAGTGGGCATTAGCATAGGCTGCCGCTGTTGATGAAATATCTCCCCGCTTTATATCCCCAATTACCATTAGTCCCTTATCCTTGGCATATTGAATGGATTTTTGATAGGCTCTTAATCCTCCAATTCCCCATTGTTCATAAAAGGCAATTTGCGGCTTTACCGCCGGCACTAAATCCCCTATTGTATCAATAACCACCTTATTAAACTGCCAGAAAATCTCCCCCATAGATTCTTGGGGGTTTTCATAATCTCCTATTATACATTTAGGAATTAAATACTCCTGAGGATCCAACCCCACCACCGTTGGATTGTTTTTCTCTTTAATCTTATCTATTAATCTATCTACAAACATTTTTATCCTCCTCCTTTATTACCCCTTTTAGATTTTTAACTATCTTTCCATTTACTATGGTATAGTGGACCTTTCCATAGAGAGATTTCCCATGAAAAGGAGTGTTCTTCCCCTTAGAATAAAATATACTACTATCCACCACTTCCTCTGTTTCTGTATCAATTATGGTTATATCAGCATCCTGGCCAATATCCAATGATCCACAGTCTAGACCAAGAATCTTTGCTGGATTTAGGCTCATCTTTTCCACCAATTCCATTGGAGTCAATATGTTTTTTCTTAACAAATAGGTGACTCCAAGGGGGAGGGCAGTTTCTAATCCTGATATTCCAAAGGGTGCCATCTGATATTCAACAATTTTCTCATCCTTATGATGGGGTGCGTGGTCAGTTGCAATTACGTCAATTGTTCCATCTTTTAGGCCCAAAAATATTCCATCAACATCTTCTTGGGATCTTAAAGGGGGATTAACCTTTGTAACTGCATCATAACCATCCACCTCTTCATCAGTAAGACTGAAGTGATGGGGTG
>CAYMVC010000161.1:0-3254 GCA_964393755.1 uncultured Eubacteriaceae bacterium
ACAGAATTATATTATAGACAAAATAGACCTTCCTGTCAAGACGTGGGGACTTACATTTGTTTACAGTTTTGGGGTCAAAGGGACCTTTGTTTCACACAAGTTAGCAGAGTTTTATATTAGTAATAGAGTTAAAAATAGGTTATTTTCATTAAAAATGGTATAATTTTTACAATTAGTTATAAAAGGATGGGATTATAAGGTGGACTTTTTAAATATCACAGCTGGAAGGTTTTTATTTTACCTTGGAAGAATACTTGAATTAATATTCGATGGTCTTATTTTCATCATTAATTTAATAGTTGAAATAACTGTTTCGCTTTTAAAAGGATTTGCAGGCTTATTAAGTTTAGGAGGTTGTCTCCTAATTCTATTATTTGCTGGCCCCCTGGGTATGGTTTTATTATTAAATCCGGTTGTCCTTATGACAATAGCCCTCTTTATAATAATACCTATATTAGGAAGAAAGTCTGTTTCTTATTTAAAATATATCAAATATATAGTTACCCAATATTTATTTGACCTTTCTGCCTATCTTATTGGGGGTAAAAAAGATAGGTATAGAACCTTTAATGAGTATAGCAATAAATATAGAAAAATGGAAGAGGAAAAGTTTAGGCAGGCCCAGAGAGAGCGGCAAGAAAGGGTACAAAGGGAATGGGAGGAGAGATTTAGAAAATGGACTGAATATCAAGGCCAACAAAGAAGCAGTGGAGGACAAGAATATACCTGGTGGTACAGTCAAGGTGATCAGTTTGGAAATGGACAGGGTTTTATTAACCCCTCATCGGAATTTATAAATAAATACCAGGAATCCTGTAAACTACTGGACCTTCCTTACAATACTGATAAATACCAAGTAAAACTGGCCTATAGAAAGAAAGCTAAAGAATTTCATCCCGATGTAAATAGGTCTCCAGATGCTACTGAGACCTTTCAAAAGATAAACGATGCCTATGATTTTTTAAGTGATGGAAATATAGAAAGATATAAGGCTTTAAACAAATAGGAGTGATATTATGTCATGGTTTAGAAAGTTTATGCAAGGTAGATATGGAACTGACCAGCTATCCATAGGTTTATTAGTGGTTTTGCTATTCTTATCATTGTTAGGTAGGTTTGTAAAATTTGGCAGGATAATAGACATTCTTTATGTAATTGTAGGGGTTTTTATATTTTACAGGATTTTCTCAAAGAATATTTCAAAAAGATACCAAGAAAATATGAAATTTCTAAAATACTGGTACCCTATAAAAAACAAACTTTCAAGGAATATAAAGCATATAAAGGATGCTAGACATTATCGTTATTACAAATGTGTTAATTGTGGACAGAAATTAAGGGTCCCTAGGGGAAAGGGCAAGATTGCCGTGACCTGTCCTAAATGCAAGACCTCTATGATTAAAAAATCTTAACTGGCAGATAATCCTTTACCGAGAAGCTCCACCGCCTCCGCTGCCGCCTCCGCCGAAACCTCCGCCTCCAAAACCTCCACCTGAACCGCCAAAGCCACCGAAGCCTCCTGGAGGTCTGCCACTTCCATAACCCCCACCGAAGGTGCCCCCATAATACCTAGCTCTGCCACCCCTTTTTCTTCTTATCCAAGTATTAAAAATAATAGCAAGTATAATCAATATGATAAGTCCAATAGGAATATCATCATCTTCCTCATCCACAGGGTAATTTTGTAAATTTGATAAATCATGGCTCTCTAAGTCTAAATCATATTCTTTGGCTACCTCTGAAGCTACAGCCATAAATGTATCCCTTATTCCCTTTGAATATTCTCCATCTTCAAAGGCCACCATGGCATAATCATCTAGTATAGCCCCTGCCTTACCGTCATTAATAGCCCCTTCAAGACCATAACCCACTTCTATACGAATTCGACCAGGTTGATTCTTTATAAGGCTGTCCTGATTTACTAAAATTAAGACACCATTATTCAAGTCTTTATCGCCTATGCCCCAATCCCTAAAAAGCTCTAGAGAGTAATCTTCTATATTCCTTCCAGATAAATCATTTACAGTAACTGCCACAATTTGAGCCTTGGTCTCTCTCTCTATTATTTCCCCAATTTCCTGTATTTCCTGGCTTTCTTCGTCTGATATTAGCCCTGCGTAATCAAAAATAATAGTATTTGTATTAGGCTTAGGTGGAATAGACTGTGCCACAGCCAGAGGGGTATTTAAAAACATAATAGCTATAGCTAACATTAAAAATAATAAGACTTTAATTTGAGATGTTTTTAATCTTTTTACAATGCTAATATCTTCTTTCAAAAAACATCACCACTTTCCCAAAACTTTAATCCTTAAATTACAGCTTATTAAAACTCTACCTTTGGAGTTTCTGTAGCTCCTTCATCTGCTTCAAAATAGTCTTTTTGTTGGAAGTTAAACATCCTGGCTATAAATGCCGTAGGAAATCTTCTTATTTTAGTATTATATGTTTTTACCGCATTATTATAATCCATACGAGATACTGCTATACGGTTTTCCGTTCCTGCCAATTCATCAGATAATTGTCTAAAGTTTGCATCTGCTTTAAGGTCAGGGTAATTTTCGGCTATTGCTAAAAGTCTTGAAAGTGCTCCTGTAAGTTCTTGGTCTCCTTGTGCCCTTTCTGACATGCTACCAGCACCCATAAGGTTTTCCCTTGCTCTAGTTACCTCTGTAAAAATCTTTTCTTCATGGGCAGCATAACCCTTTACTGTATTAACTAGATTTGGAATAAGGTCCATCCTTCTTTGAAGTTGATTTTCTACTTGACTCCATTGACCAGTTACCTCTTCATCTAAAGTTACTAGGCCATTATAACTGGAAAAAACTATTAGACCTACAAGAACAAAAACCCCCACTAATACTATTATTAACTTTAATCCGCCCTTCATTAATCATCCCTCCTACAATTAATTAACTTTCTTCATAATTCTACTAAAATCCTAATCACAAACATCTACCCAGGTCCCCTCGGTTATCTCTTCTAATTCCAAGGGTGTGAGTTTTATTGATGAATTGCTGGCACCGGCAGCAGGATATATATAATCAAACTTTAATAAACTTTCATCTAAATATATTTCCAGTGGATTTTTTAATCCAAAGGGACAAACTCCCCCCACCGGATGGCCCACTATTTCTAGCACTTGATCCGGCTTTAACATCTTTGCCTTTTTTCTAAATTGAGCCTTGTATTTTTTATTATCAATCCTAGCCTCCCCATTGGTCACTATTAAAATCTGCTTATCTTTCAGGTCA
>CAYMVC010000162.1:0-3248 GCA_964393755.1 uncultured Eubacteriaceae bacterium
AGAAACTATAGAAAACAATATTAATAAAAAGGTATCTATTTTAAGTATATTATTTTCTTCAGGAGGAATTGAAAAGTTTTATGAATTCCTTCGGGACAAGGAATATACCATATCAGGTTTTATTGAATTAATCCATTTAGAGATTAAGGAATTGATAGATTTTGGACGGAAGGAAGGAATTATAACAGGAAAGGAAACTGATTTTCATCAGCTAATGACGGTTTTAGGTGTCATATCTTCCTTTCCCCACTATTATAATAATAGGGATCTTCATAAAAATATAAGTATAGAAGAAGCTAAAGACACAGCCTATAGAATATTGATAAAATCATTAAATTAAAGGGGGACAAAGGGGACAGGTCCCTTGTCCCTAAGAAATACAAAATTTTGACCCTGTTACCAATGAGGCAATATGTTAATTGGTTTACTGGAATATTTTTAAAAGGTTTAGCAATAGATATGACAAAGGAAAAGGGGGAAAAGAATGAAGTTTATTTCATGGAATATTGATTCATTAAATGCAGCCTTAACCAGTGATTCAGCTCGGGCTATCCTATCTAGGGATGTATTAAAGACCATTATAGGATATGATCCAGATGTTATAGCTTTACAGGAAACAAAGTTATCTAGTATTGGACCAAGTAAAAAACATTTAGGGATTTTAGATGATATGTTTCCGGCTTATGAGGTTATTTGGAATAGTTCAGTGGAACCTGCCCGTAAAGGCTATGCAGGGACCATGTTTTTATATAAGAAGGGGCTTAGACCTAAGACTTCCTTTCCAATTATAGGAGCACCGGATACAATGGATGTTGAGGGTAGAATTATTACACTAGAGTTTGAGGATTTCTATTTAAGCCAGGTTTATACACCTAATGCTGGAGATGGCCTAAATCGACTGAAGGATCGTCAAATCTGGGATGTAAAATATGCAGAATACTTAGCAAGTTTAGATAAGAAAAAGTATGTTCTAGCAACAGGGGACTTTAATGTGGCCCATAAAGAAATAGACTTAGCTCATCCTAATAACAACCGTCGTTCAGCTGGCTTTACAGATGAAGAACGTCAAGGCTTTACAAATCTTTTAACAAAGGGATTTACAGATACCTTCCGTCATCTTCACGGTGATATAAAGAATATGTATACTTGGTGGGCTCAGAGGGTTAGAACAAGCAAGATTAATAATTCTGGTTGGAGAATTGATTATTGGCTGGTAAGTGACAGGATTGCAGATAAGGTCCTTAAATCTGAAATAATTGATTCAGGACCAAGACAAGACCATACACCCATATTATTGGAGATTGATTTGTAGTTACTAACACAAAGGGATTGTCTTCTACTATCAATAGATAGAATTGGACAATTATAATAGGTGATATTTTATGATAGTAAAGACATTAGAGTTGGATATTTATATCCCTGAATCTAATTCATTAAAGGATAAACGTAGGGTTGTGAAGAGTCTAATAAGTCGCTGCCGTCAAAAATTTAATGTATCTATATCGGAAATAGATAGGTTAGATGACCCTAGGCATACAATAATAGGTCTTGCCATTGTTACCAATACTAATTCCTATGGCAGCCAAGTATTAGATAAATGTTTAGATTTCATTGAAGATGAATACAGGCTAGAGATTATAACTATAGAAAGGGATGGGAACTAATACTGTAAAGCAGAAATAGATGGTATTGGCATAGGCTATACACCAGAAAAATCATTAAATCAGGAAAGTAAAAATATACATGTGATCGGTGATGCTGATAATGTTTCTAACCTTATGGGGGCGATTTGGTCAGCTAATTATATTGCATTAAAACTTTCAAATTAATAGAAGGATAAAATAAACAAGCCTTAGAATCTATAGGTCATCATGATTCTAAGGCTTGTTCAATTTTTAAAAGTGTTATAATTGCAACAACTTTTCTTAGCACATTTGAGAATAAGAAACTGGTATTATTTTTAAGTTTAGTGGTAAAATATCAATATACATTAGACTTTTATTAAGGAGGAAAGAAATTGGATAACAATTCAGAAACAATAAAATCCCTTAATGACCTATTACAGGGGGAATACATGGCAGTGGAGAGTTTTAATAATTTTATATCCAGATTAGAAGACGGGGATGTTAAAAGAACTTTTCAAGAGATTCAAGGTCAACATAGAGAAAACATATATAAGTTAGCGGATTATATACAAACGATAGGAGGACAAGCAGATGAAAGTCTAGGCATGAAGGGTAAGATGGGGGAAATAATGTTGAATATGCAATTAGGGTCAAAAACAGATACAGATGAACTTATTGGAAAGGCCATTGAAGGCGAAACCAAGGGAGTCAATATGGCTGAGAAAGTTTTAAGGGGAAATTTAGATGATATTTCTAGAGATTTATCAGGTGAAATTCTAGAAAAGGATAGAAGGTCAATAGAAAAATTAAAGAGTTTAGTATAGTATACATTAAAACATAAGTATATTTTTATAATTGGACTCCCCCGGTACATTTCATAGAAGGAATAAAAAGCTTTTTCTACAGAATTTATAATATCTAAGCAAAATTATTTCAAATTAAATAGGGGGAAAATTGATATAGATAGAGGGTATACTTTATCTGTATCTTTGTCATTGCCGGACTAAACCTTCTTTCTAATCTTACCTATAATAAATATGAGGAGGGGTAGAACAAACCCAAAGGCAATATTTACAGGTAATACGAAATCATAGGAGAAACTCTGTATTTCAAAAATATTATTTGCAAGTAAATTAGAGAGGATATATAGTAAGATTCCGTATATATTAATAAAGGGTTTTGTGCTGGATAGGTTAAATAAGTACTTTAATAAATGTAATGTACAAATCATAAAAAAGCTAATAAGAACAAAATCTGATAATGCCCAAAAAGGCAATACAGCTGATTCAATTTTTTCTAAGGTATTAAATAAGGAAATTTGCTTTACTGCAATTAAGAAAGGCGATTGAATTCGTTGGACAATTTTATAGCTAAAGACCCCTATAGTTATCCCAATTATAGCGGTTAAGGCAAGCAGCATAAATATAGATATCTGAATTGCTGACTTTACGATCTTTTCTTTATTATTTATTTTTTCACCAACTATAAATAGAAAGGTAAAGTATGACAATATACTTATAATACCAAGCCCTCCCTGAAATATTGGAATTATATCTCTATAAGTGATAGGTGTGAGAAATTTAAATTTCATATTTAAAAACATAAGAATAAAGAGTGATGCAG
>CAYMVC010000163.1:0-3233 GCA_964393755.1 uncultured Eubacteriaceae bacterium
ACCTGCCCTTCAAACTGAAATGACAGAATATAGGCAAAGAGAAATGAAAATCCAGTAACAGAAAGCCTGCGGGAATTTAAAGTCTTAAATCTGTTCATTTTATAACCTCCTGCTCATCGGAGACTCGGCCTTTTTTAAGCCATTTGTATATATTAGTGATTTTGAAACGCCAGAGTTTTCCCTCCTTGGATATAGGCACAGAAGCCACCTCATTTTATTAAATTCGAACAAATATCCTAATTGATTGTTATTAAATAATTATAGCATAATAATGTCAAAATGATAGTAATACTTGTTGTTTTAAGTAATATGCCTAGTGTTTATTTATTATATAATTCAAAGAAAAGTTAAAAAAATGGCACATTTATTGTTGAAAACTATGTTGCACAATGGAGAATTAACCATGGCAAAAATCATTTTACGGTCATGTTATAAGAAATGAGAAAGAATATCGAATATTACATATAGACATGGATGCCACCATAAGAGGTATTTGAAAAAGGAACACCTAATGATCTAAATTTTTTTTAAAATGATTTTATATAATTAAATATGGGTATAAAATAAATGTATTGTACTTTGATTGGAGAAAATATATTATAATATTGCTATTTATAAGAAAAGAATTGATACAGCTTTTTGCTTATTGGAAGGATAAAGAAATGAAAACTACAGATTTGACTAGAGGAAAAGAAACAAGGGTTTTAACACAATTGGCATTGCCAATAATGGGAAGTTCTCTATTACAGTTTACATATAATTTGGTAGATATGTTATTAGTTGGAAGATTGGGAAGTGATGCTGTAGCCAGCATAGGATCTTCCAGTTTTTTTATAGGATTAGGCTATTCCATAAATTCATTAGTAGTAATGGGGACGGCCATAAAGGTAGCCCACGGCCTGGGGGAAAAGGACCCTGTCCAGGTAAAAAAATATATCAATGCCGGAAACGGCCTAAATTTAATAACTGCGATAATATATGGTTTAATCCTAGTACTTGGGGGTAAATTTCTCATAGGCTTTTTAAATTTAGGGAATCCTATTGTTGAAAGAGATGCCTATTATTATCTTGCTATTAATGGACCTATTTTTCTATTTAATTTTTTTAACCTCCTTTATGCTAGGGTACTTAGTAGCCATGGTAACAATAGATTAGCCTTTAAAATAAACTCTGTTGGGTTGGTATCAAATATTATTTTGGATCCCCTCTTTATTTATACCTTTAAATTAGGAGTTCCAGGGGCAGCCTATGCTACCTTGATTGCCCAGGTGACTATGTTTATCTTATTTAGGATATATACAGGAGATATATTTAAATATGATAAGAAACTTGGCATAGAAAAAGAAAAGATAAAGGATATTATTAAATTAGGTATTCCCAGCTCCTTTCAAAGGATTTTGTTTACTATAATAAATATATTTTTAGCCAGAATCATAGCTATCTATGGCACAGAGGCTATTGCAGCCCAAAAGATTGGCTTTCAGGTAGAATCCATATCTTTTATGGTTATAGGAGGACTAAATGGTGCAATGGCAGCCTTCACAGGACAAAACTTTGGGGCAAAGAAATATGATAGGGTGGTTAGTGGTTATAAGGCAGCCTTGAAGATAGGTTTGTCCTATTCTGCATTAATGACCACGGTATTTTTTGCCTTTAATGTTCCTTTAATTAAGTTATTTGTTAGGGACAAATTAACTGTCTCCATGGCATCCTCCTATTTAATAGTCTTGGCATTTTCCCAGGTTTTTTCCACTATGGAAGTGATCACCAATGGCCTATTTACAGGGATAGGAAAACCTCACATACCCTCTATTATAAGTGTGGTTTTCACCTCCCTAAGACTACCCTTTGCCTTGATATTGACTATACCCTTTGGTGTAAATGGTATTTGGATGAGTATTTCCTTATCCAGCATGCTTAAGGGAATAGTGGCCCATCTAGTATATAAAATTAGAATTAGAAAGGAATTTTCATAAATGATAAATAAACTCAAAGAACTTACAAAAAATGAAAAATTAATCCTTAGCTGTGGTATTGAAAGGGAGATGTTAAGGATTGACTCTAAGGGAAACCTATCCCAAAGGGACCATCCCCCAGTCTTTGGCAATAAACTAAAAAATCCTTATATCACCACAGATTTTGCAGAAAGCCAAATTGAATTGGTCACCCCGGCCTTTAAAAAAGCTGAAGATGCATATAACTTTACCAATATCCTCTATGACATTGTATCTATGGAAGAAGGGGAAGAATTATTATGGCCCCAGTCAATGCCTAATATAATTAAGGAAGAGGATATAAGGATAGCTGAATATGATGATAGCGAAGATGGGATAGAAGCCAGAGACTACAGGGAAGAACTTATGGAGAGATACGGAGGTAAGAAACAGCTAATATCTGGAATACATTATAACTGCTCCTTTGATGAAGGATTTATAGAAAAACTATATAAATTAGAAGAGACAAAGACCTCTTATAAGGATTTTAAAAACAGGATATATTTAAAGATGATTAGAAATTATTTAAGATATAGGTGGTTAGTGATCTATCTCTTAGGGGCCACCCCTATAATCCATGAAAGTTATAAAAGTGAGTGTCAAATAGAACTGGAGGAGATTGGAGAGGGGATATATACCAATAATAAGGCTATTTCTTTTAGGAATGGTCACTGTGGCTATAGAAATAAGATTGACATATTCCCAGACTATACTTCAATAGAAAATTATTTAAAGAGTGTTAGAAAGTTTATAGACCGGGGCTATATAAGGGATCATAAGGAAATCTACAATCCCATCAGACTAAAGCCTATAGACAAGAAAAACTTTGATGAATCCATATTAAAAGATGGGATTAAATACTTAGAATATAGGGGTATAGATATAAATCCATTTGAAAAAGGGGGAATTAGCCTAGTTGACTTATATTTCCTCCAAATATTTAACATTTATTTATTGATTAAGGATGAAAGTGATTATGAAAGTTGGCAAATTGAGGCCCTAGAAAACCATGATAAAATATCAGATTTTGGATTAGATGAAGTAACCCTTATAAAAGATGGGGAGGAAATATCAAAAACTCAGTGGGCATTAGAGGTTTTAGAAGAGATAACCCATGTGAATAAAGAATTATCCCTAGATATGGGAGATGTCCTAGAGGAAATGAAGGATAGGATAGTAGATTATAAAAATACCTATGCCTATAAGATTATCCAATTAATTAAAAAAGAGGGCTATAAT
>CAYMVC010000164.1:0-3222 GCA_964393755.1 uncultured Eubacteriaceae bacterium
AAAGGCGCAGAAAAAGAATGTTTTATAGTAAATATTAGGAAACAAATATTGTATTTTAAACCTTATATAACAAAACAGGATGAAACTTTTCATCCTGTTTTATTTATTCCGGTATCACTGCTATAACTTCTATCTCTACATTTGCATCTTTTGGTAGCCTGGCTACTTCTACACAGGATCGTGCAGGTTGATTTTCTGTAAAATATTGTCCATAAATTTCGTTTATTTTGCCAAAATCATTCATGTCTTTAATAAAGACTGTAGCTTTTACAACATTTTCTAGGCTTGTATTTGCTGCCTCTAAAAGTGCCTTTATGTTTTCTAGCGTTTGTTTTGCCTCTTCCTGAATGTCCTTACCCATGAAATCTCCTGTTTTAGGATCAAAGGCTACTTGTCCGGAAGTAAAAAAAAGATTTCCTACTTTTACTCCTTGAGAATAGGGTCCTATTGCAGCAGGTGCATTAGGTGTATTAATGGGTTCTTTCTTCATAGTGCTTCCTCCTTTATATTAATAGTTTAACAATAGTATCTCACTTCTCATTTATATAATTATATCATTCTTCTATAATTATATAGCCCCTTTTTGCTAATTCTTCCTGGATTTCTTTTATATGGTGATGGTCCCGGGTTTCTAACACCATTGATACTTCCTGGAAACCGATATTTACATAGGGTTTAAGCCTGGTTTGAAAGATGGAGTATATATTTGCCCTTGTCTTTGCCACCAATTCTAATAATATTTGTAAATTGCCAGGCTTATCCGGGATGGAAACTATGATTTCTGCCATTCTTCCATTTTTTAATAGGCTATTATCTATTATATTAATCACCATATTCATATCTATATTACCGCCAGAAATCAATGCAACTATTTTCCTACTAGTCATATTTATTTTGTTATGGATTAAGGCGGCTATTGAAGCCACACCTGCTCCTTCTGCTAGGATTTTTTCTTTTTCTAGTAGTACAAATAGGGCATTTGCCAATTCATCCTCTGATACTACAACTATTTCATCTACTAAGGATTTTATAATATTATAGGTAATATCCCCCGGAGTTTTTACTGCTATTCCATCGGCAATGGTATTTGCAGTTTTTATAGTATGTATTTTACCTACTCTTAATGATTCTTTCATACTTGATGCCTTTTTCGCCTCTACTCCTATGATCCTTATCTTAGGATTTATTGCCTTAACTGCTATGGCTATTCCGGAAATTAAACCACCCCCACCAATCGGGACTATAATTGCATCTATGTCATCCATCTCTTCAAGTATTTCTAAACCTATGGTGCCCTGGCCTGATATTACATAGGGATCATTATAGGGATGAATAAATGTGGTCTTCTTTTCTTTTTGTATCTCTAATGCCTTTTCATAGGCTTCGTCATATACATTTCCGTGAAGGACTATATTTGAGCCATATTCCTGGGTTGCCATTACCTTAGCCACCGGTGCCCCTACTGGCATTACTATAGTTGATTCTATTCCGTTAAGAGATGATGCTAGTGCTACACCTTGGGCATGGTTTCCTGCTGAGGATGCTATTACCCCATGTGCTTTTTGTTCTTCAGTTAAATTGACAATCTTATTATAAGCACCTCGAATTTTAAAGGATCCAGTTTTTTGTAGATTTTCACATTTTAGAAATACCTGATTTCCACAAAGATAGGATATTCTTTTACTGGGAATTAAGCTAGTAGGTGTTAGTATTCCCTTTATTGTCTCCCTTGCCTCTTTAATATCTTGGAAAGATATTTCCATTATTATCACCCCTTAAACAAAAGGCTAGCCCTAAATCAAGCTAGCCTAAATATTTTATGACTTTACAACTATATTTATTAATCTTTTTGGTATTACAATTACCTTTATTATATCTTTGCCCTTTATATAGTCCTTTACCTTTTCCTGTTGGAGGGCAAGATTTTCTATTTCCTCTTTTGTTGCACTTATGGCTACAATAATTCTATCTCTTACCTTTCCATTTATCTGAATAACTAATTCCTTTTCTTCCCTCTTTAATGCCACTTTATCATATTGTGGCCAAACTTGCTTATGGACACTACCAACTTTACCTATTATTTGCCACATTTCCTCTGTTATATGAGGCACAAAGGGGGATAGTAAAACTATCAGACTTTCAACACATTCTCCCAATAATTCTTTGTTGGCTTTTTCATTATCTTTATAATGATTTATGGCATTTACTAGCTCCATTATAGCACTTATTGCGGTATTAAAATTAAATCTTTCCTCTATATCCTCATAAACTTTTTTTATAGTGCTATGGAGGATAAACCTTAAATCTTTGTCCTCTTGATTTAATTTATTCTGGTCAATGTTGTGGGGAAGTTTTATTTTATCTTTTAGTTCTTGGACTAGTCTCCACACTCTATTAAGAAATCTATAGGATCCTTCTACTCCTTGTTCACTCCACTCCAAGTCTCTTTCCGGTGGCGAAGCAAATAGAATAAATAGTCTGGCTGTATCTGCCCCGTAGTTTTCTATTATTTCTTCAGGGCTGACCACATTACCCTTGGATTTTGACATCTTATCCCCATCTTTTAGCACCATGCCTTGGGTCAATAAGTTTGTTATTGGTTCATCATTTGAAATCATATCTAAGTCATATAGTACCTTTGAAAAAAATCTAGAGTACAATAGGTGAAGTATTGCGTGTTCCACCCCCCCGATATATTGATCAACTCCCAACCAATAGTCAACAATTTCTTTATCAAAGGGTTGGTCTTCATTATGGGGATCACAAAATCTTAGAAAATACCAGGAAGAATCCACAAAGGTATCCATAGTATCTGTTTCTCTTTTTGCCTTCTTACCGCACTTTGGACAAGAGGTGTATAAAAACTCCTCTGAATCTAATAGGGGCGAATGTCTATTATCTCTTAATTCTAAATCAGTAGGTAGGATTACAGGAAGGTCTTCTAAAGGTATAGGGACTATTCCACAATCTTCACAATAAACTAAGGGAATTGGTGTGCCCCAATATCTTTGTCTGGATATTAGCCAATCTCTTAATCTATAAGTAATGGTTGATCTTCCACTGTCTTTTTCCTCTAATTCCTTAACAATCTCCTTATAGGCTTCCCTATTCTTCATCCCATTATATCTACCGGAATTAACCATTATCCCATCCTCAGCAAAAGCCTCCTCTTGGCTATCCTCTGACAACCCTTGATCCTTAGGCTGAATGACTATCGGAATT
>CAYMVC010000165.1:0-2941 GCA_964393755.1 uncultured Eubacteriaceae bacterium
TTTTCTTATCTAAGGTATCTAGCACATCCCTAAAAATATTACAAGCTATTTCACACTCACAAACACGGGGACGGTTCTCCGTTTGCACAAACACGGGGACGGTTCTCCGTTTGTACACGTAAAGCAATTAATTTTAATAAGATAGTGCTTAAAAATATATATAGCGGGGTATTATTTATTTAATAATTCTGAAATACTTATTGAATTATAATGATATTAAGAGGAGATAGTGCCATGGGAAAAAATAACTTTATTGTATCCCTCATTGCCGGTTTAACCATTAGTTTAACTCTGTTTTTAACCATCATTATAAAATCAGGAACCCCCTTTGAATGGAATTTGCTTTTGGTATATATAGGAGTTGGCATTGTTGGTTTTGGTTACGGTATTTTACTGGGAAAACTCAAAATGCTTTTAGCTGCTAAGCTGTTTTTAGTTTTTACCATTATGTCGGGAATTTATTTTTACATCAATATGCCTAAAGGTCCTGAAGCATTAAGTCAGTTGGGAGCATTTATGGGATGGCTGTTACTTATGATTCTATCTATTTTGCTACCCCTAATCATGGAATTGATTGCTAGATTAAGAAAAAAGGGAAATTAAAAAACTTAAAATCCCCATTGGCTTTATTTATGTTTTTTTAAAATGTAGGGTATACTGACAACCAATAACCCTAGACCAATTGCTACTATAGATTTGAAAACCACCATATGCCTTATATTTTCAATAAAATATTCCTTGGGTGGGGCATATAATTTAATCTTTAGACTGGGCAAATAACTAAGAATTATATAGCCGGAGATAAATATAAAAACAAATATCATTCCAGAGGCTAACAAGGGGAAAAAACCCCTTGTTATTTATTTTCCTACTGACCATTTATCTTCACCTCATTTTTATTATTGTCAATGATTTATGCCTATTAATTGATCAAATATATATTCCCCTTCTACACCTTTGGTGTTTATTTCAACAAGTATTTCCTTATGGTATAATACAGAAAATCTCAAATGATATCCAGCTTCATCACCTTTATCATTCAGTCTAACCATCCTTGCCTCCACTGTTTCTAAGGTTAATTCTCCGATATGAAATATTGGATTATCCACGATATTTCCTAGCTCCTTAGGAACAGAATCAGCCATGGGTATTGGGTAAAGTGCCATATCATAGTTTTTCTTATCCTTAATAGAAGTCAATCTTTCCCTATCTGTGCTATAAAACTTTGATATCCTCCAGGACATATTATTTAAGCCCTTAGACCAAAATGCTGACAGGAAATTATTTGCCTGATTAATAAATCGATTAGAGCCTTCAAAGGTAAAGCCCTTAGGGGGATCATCCGGCAAGTATTTTCCAAAGTCCTTATCCTTATAAGCTTCTTCTAATGTCAGCTTATCATCCCTTAGCTCAGGTATTACAGGTTTAAAGATGGAGATATCCCCTTCACCTCCTGCGATAATACTAGAGATTAGCTCTGTAAACATTTTCTTAGAGTTTTCAATAAGGGACTTATCTTTATTATCCAGATGAAATTCTAGATAATATGCAAGATTCCCTAGCTTAAAATTTGCAAAATATACATTATCATGATCACCCTCATAGTATCCTGCCAATACAGAGATATCCTTAATTAGGGATTCCTTTGGCTCTGTATCAAAGCTATAGTCTAAGATAGTATTTCCCGGTGCAATTTGTATATAGAGTTTTGTATCTGATTTCAGCTTGGTATAAATATCAATATTAAATAAACTTCCATCGCCTTGGAAATTAGCTGTCCCTTTAAACTTGTTCACATCTTCTATACCAGGTAAGATTGCCTTCATTTCATCATCATTAAGTTCTTCCCAAAAATGTCCTGGAATATAGATATTATAGTCTGGCAGGTTTTGTACCTTATTAAATATTAAGCCATCCCCCTCTGTCTTAGAGATGATGGGAGAGGGTTTTTTAATATTTGGATCCACTGTCCCTTTTTTCACAGTTAGTTGGGGCAATATTCCAATAATAAAAACTGCACCTAGAAAACAAGCCACCAAGCCTAATCTCTTCCAAGGTAAATGAAAAGACTTTGCCCTTTTGATTGTATCAGCCTCCATAATCAAATCATCATCAATAAAACCAATTTCTTTAAAAAGCCTTTTTGTATTCATACAACTACCCCCTTCCTTTCAAGATGAACCTTAAGTTTTTTTCTTGTTCTGAAGAGCATGGACTTTACCTTACTTTCACTCATATTCATTCGGGTAGATATGTCTTTGATAGAATCAGAATACCAATATCGTCTTATAAAAACTAGGCGGTTATCTATATCTATTGAACGAAGAAATTTACTGATTATTTTTGCTGTTTCTCCGGCCGTATATTCCCCTTCAACATCTTCATGGAATGAACTTAATTCATCGATTTCCGAGAGTATGGTAGCAAATTCAGAATTGCGTTTTTTTGCCCTGTTATAATCTAATCTATCCAGGGCAATATTCCGAGTCAACCGGCCTAAAAAAGCCTTTAATATTCTTGGTCGAGTAGGGGGGATTGCATTCCAAGCAGCTACATAGGTATCATTCTCACATTCCTCTGCATCTGGGAAATTTCCTAGGATATTGTAGCCTATGGTACGGCAATATGCCCCATATTTCATAGATGTCTCTGAAATTGCTGTTTGTGATCGTTGCCAATATAGATCAATAATCCTATCATCATCCATATTTTCACCCCTTCCATTGTAGGAAAATAAGGTCCTCATCTATAAGGTAGGATTTTAAAGTAAGAGGTTGCACCCTTCGAGATGTTTTTCATAAAAAATAACCTTAATTTTTACTACCAAGGTTATTATAATATCGTTGTTTTATAAAGGAAATCTTTATCATCTTAATTTCTAATTTATAACCGCATTCTGGACAATATTTGGGTTTTTTACCCCTAATATTAAAAAGTTTAT
>CAYMVC010000165.1:2951-3213 GCA_964393755.1 uncultured Eubacteriaceae bacterium
ATGCTTGTATTAGACTAGCTAACATTAAGATAATCCCCACACAGGCAATCCATATTATTTCTATAGCAGCAAATATTATTGCTACAAAAAAACCCACTCCTAGCCCAACATTCATAATTAAATGACTTTTATTATAATCCAATATCCTTCACCCCTATAAATAAAAATAATCCCTATCCTAGATAAGTCTGCTGATACATATTGTAAAAATGATGTGTATTAGGTATTCCTCTGGAGTGAGGGATAAGGGATAGGGGATAAG
>CAYMVC010000166.1:0-3205 GCA_964393755.1 uncultured Eubacteriaceae bacterium
AAATACTAGGAATCATAGAACCGCCTATGGAGGAAGTGGAGGTAAGGAGATTAAACCCCTTAGTCTTAGCCTATATTGGGGATGCTATCTTTGAATTATATATTAGAAAATACCTAATATTAACCCAAAGGACCTTAGTTAACCAACTTCACAAAAAGGCTACTAAATATGTTAGGGCAGATGCCCAATCCTCTATTATCCATGGGATAATGGAAGATTTAACAGAAGAAGAAATAATAATAGTAAAAAGAGGTAGAAATACTAAGACTAATACAGCCCCTAAAAACTCAAGCCTGTTAGATTATAAGTATGCCACAGGTTTTGAGGCCTTACTGGGCTACCACTACCTTGTAGGGAATCAAGTTAGGCTAAAAGAACTAATTTCCATGGCAATAATAGAGGCAGAAACGTAGGGACCACCTGTGGTCGTCTGCAAGTCGCCTATGAAATGTTTTGCCTACATTAATTAGAGATTGAATTTCTGTAGGGAAGGGGTTATACCCCTCCTGTTGTAGGGAACGACGCCCCCGTCGTTCTAGCTTTTGTAAGGGGAACTGATTTTGTCACCCGAGTTTAACAGGATATGAAGCAAAAAGAACCGTCCCTGGTGCTTCATAGGGTTTAGAAAGGAGAATTAAATGTATAAAAAACAAGACAACAATAAAAAAAGAAATAAAACTTTTTCCAAGGCAAAAAGCTTTCCAAAGGGAAAATCTTATTCTAAGGAAAAAGATAAGCAGAGGGGAAAATTTAATCCCAAAGTAAAGGACTTAAAGGACTCTCCACCGGAAAAAACTAATTACCAATATTCTAGGGAATCTGACTTAGGTTTTGAAAACCAAATTGAAGGGAGAAATCCTGTTAAGGAAGCCTTGAAATCTGGACGAACTATTGAGAAGATTATGGTTTCTAAAGGGGAATTATCAGGGTCTATTCGAGAAGTATTAGGAATTGCAAGGGACAAGAACTTAATAATTCAGCAGGTAGATAGAAAAAAACTGGATGAAATATCCCTAACCCACAGCCACCAAGGAATTATTGCAATTGGGTCAGCCCATACTTATGTTGAAGTGGAGGATATATTGGCAAGGGCTAAGGAAAAGCAGGAAGATGGGTTTATTGTTATTCTAGATGAAATTACAGACCCCCATAATCTGGGTTCAATATTAAGGTCAGCTGATGCTTGCGGAGTCCATGGAGTTATAATACCAAAAAGAAGATCGGTAGGTTTGACCCCTATTGTTGCAAAAAGCTCTGCCGGTGCCATAGAATATATGCCAGTGGCGAAGGTGACCAATATAGGACAAACTATAGAACAACTTAAAAAAGAAGGATATTGGATTGCCGGTGGAGAAGTATCTGGTGAAAAATATTATTTTGAAGAGGACTTGAAAGGCCCAATAGCAATAGTAATAGGTAGTGAGGGTAAGGGCGTAAGTAGGTTAATAAAGGAAAAGTGCGACTTTTTATTAAAGATACCTATGATGGGAAATGTCTCCTCCCTTAATGCAGCTATTGCTGGAGCAATAATAATGTGTGAGGTGCGTAGACAGCGAATTAACTTAGATTAAGGAGAAAAAAGGTGGGATCATATTTAATTGTTGATGGATACAACATAATTAATAGCTGGACAAACCTGAAAAGCTTAGCTAATGAAGATATGGAAGAAGCCCGTGGTAAATTAATTGAAATACTAGCCAGCTATAAGGCATACAAGGGAATAGAGATTATCCTAGTATTTGATGCCCAATTAGTTAAGGGTAATCTAGGCAATGAAGAAATAATTAATGGTATCAGGGTGGTCTTTACAAGGGAACACCAAACAGCTGACTCCTTTATAGAAAAAGAGGTCTATAATTTATCCAGGTTAAACCTTGTTCAGGTAGCTACATCAGATTGGGCAGAACAGCAAACTATATTGTCCAGTGGCGGTATTAGAATATCTGCCCGAGAATTAGAGGCAGAGGTAATGTTTGCCAGAAGAAAGATGAAAAATAAATATATAGATAATAAAAGGACCTTACAGGAGCTCTACCACCAGGTTGAACCTAGAATCCTAAAAAAATTAGAACAATTAAGAAAAAATAAGGACTAGCTTGACGAGCTTTTCTATATTCGGGTATAATATGTTTAAGATTTGCCCGCAAGAATATAGGCTGGAGGCGATGTGTGTGGAGTTAAATGCAAAACAGCGACAAAATCACAATGAAGATTTTATTTTAAATAAAAAACTAGTTTTATTAACAAATAACAAAGATTCCAAAACCTTAAAAAATATTATTAACAAATATAAGAATTTTGTTAGGGCAAAGGCTAGATCCTATTTCCTAATCGGGGCTGATAGAGAGGACATTATTCAAGAAGGCATGATAGGGCTATATAAAGCGGTTAGAGACTTTAGAGCAGACAAACTATCTTCATTTAGGGCTTTTGCAGAGTTATGTATTACTAGACAGATTATTACTGCAATTAAGACAGCTACTAGGCAAAAACATATTCCACTAAATTCCTACATTTCACTAAACAAACCTATCTATGATGAAGAGTCAGATAGGACCTTGCTAGATATAATTTCCGGCACTAAAATATTAGATCCTGAGGAATTGATTATAGGAAGAGAAGAATTATCAGCTATGGAGTTAAAAATCGGGGAAATACTTAGTGAACTAGAATGGGAAGTATTAATGTCTTATATACAAGGCAAGTCTTATCAAGAAATTGCAAAAGATTTAGAGCGACAAGTAAAGTCAATTGATAATGCATTGCAAAGGGTAAAAAGAAAACTAGAAGGTTACTTAAATTTAGACGAATTATAAAATTTTTATCCAGAATGATTAATTAAAACTTTTTTAGTTTTAGCTGGCAAAAACATTTGACAGTCCAGATGTTTTTTTGTATTATATACTAGTGATGCTTTGGAGGGGTTCCCGAGTGGCCAAAGGGGGCAGACTGTAAATCTGTTGGCGGAGCCTTCGAAGGTTCGAATCCTTCTCCCTCCACCATTACGCCCATGTAGCTCAGTAGGTAGAGCACCACCATGGTAAGGTGGGGGTCGCCGGTTCAAATCCGGCCGTGGGCTCCATTTTTAAAATTCTTTTGAATGATACACCAGGGAGTGTGTTCATAAGATTAAACTTACATATTTTGTTAAAGGAGGAAGAGAAATGGCAAAGGCAAAATTTGAAAGAACAAAACCCCATGTAAA
>CAYMVC010000167.1:0-3111 GCA_964393755.1 uncultured Eubacteriaceae bacterium
ATGAATCCTTTAATTGATTAATTTTATCCCTAAGTTCTGCAGCCCTTTCAAATTGTAGTTCTAGGGCCGCTTCCCTCATTTCTTTTTCCAATTTAGATATTAATTCAGCCAAGTCTTCTTTTTCCATTCTTTCTACAGATTTATCTATCCCATACTTCTCTTCTTCATCAGCTACTTTAGTTGCCTCAATAACATCACTGATTTTTTTCTTTATACTCTGGGGGGTTATCCCATGAATTTTATTAAAGTCCTCTTGCAACAATCGTCTTCTATTTGTTTCATTAATGGCTACCTCCATGGAATGGGTAATTTTGTCTCCATACATGATTACCTTCCCATCAATATTTCGGGCAGCCCTACCTATAGTTTGAATTAGGGATGTTTCAGACCTTAAAAATCCTTCCTTGTCTGCATCCAAGATAGCAACTAAACCTACTTCTGGTAAATCTAGCCCTTCCCTTAGCAGGTTAATCCCTATAAGGACATCAAATTTTCCCAATCTTAGGTCTCTTATTATTTCCATTCTTTCTAAGGTTTCCACATCTGAATGGAGATAGCTTACCTTAATGTCAAGATCCTTAAGATAATCTGTTAGGTCCTCTGCCATCTTTTTTGTAAGTGTGGTAACTAACACCCGTTGACCTTTTTCAATTTTACCATTTATTTCACCAATTAAGTCATCTATTTGTCCCTTTATGGGCCTAACTTGTATTTCAGGATCTATAAGACCGGTAGGCCGGATAATCTGTTCCACTACCTGTTGACTATGTTCTCTTTCATAGGGTCCCGGTGTGGCAGAAGTGAAAACAATTTGATTTATTTTTTCTTGAAATTCTTCAAAGGTTAAGGGTCTATTATCAAAGGCAGAGGGCAAGCGGAAACCGTAATCCACCAATGATCTTTTCCTGGAATAATCTCCTGCATACATACCCCGGACCTGGGGTATAGATACATGGGATTCATCGGCAATTATTAAAAAGTCCTCTGGAAAGTAATCAATTAAGGTGAAAGGAGAACTACCCTTAGGTCTTCCGCTTATATGCCTTGAATAGTTTTCAACCCCATTACAATAGCCCATTTCCCTAAGCATTTCTATATCAAAATTTGTTCGTTGCATTATTCTCTGGGCCTCTAATAACTTTCCCTCTGATATTAACTTACTATGCCATTCCTCCAATTCTTCTTCTATACTCTTAATTGCTATTTCTAATTTATCCTGGGAAGTTGCATAGTGGGATGCGGGAAAAACTGATATATGATTCCGTATACCTATTATCTCACCTGTTAAAACATCTATTTCTGTAATCCTCTCTACTTCATCACCAAAAAACTCTACCCGGACCGCCCTTTCAGAGGAAGAAGCGGGAAATATCTCCAATACATCCCCCCTTACCCTAAATGTTCCCCGAATAAAATTTATATCGTTCCTAGAATATTGTATATCTACCAGTTTCCTAATTACTTCGTCCCTGTCCCTGACCATTCCTGGTCTGAGGGAAACTACTAAATTTTCATAATCTATTGGGTCACCTAAACCATAAATACAGGAAACACTGGCAACAATAATAACATCCTTCCTTTCAAATAAAGCTGCAGTAGCAGAGTGTCTAAGCTTGTCTATCTCATCATTTACCGAAGCATCCTTTTCAATATAGGTATCTGAACTTGGTACATAAGCCTCCGGTTGATAATAATCATAATAAGATACAAAATACTCAACAGCATTGTTAGGAAAAAACATCTTAAATTCGCTTGCCAATTGAGCTGCCAAGGTTTTATTGTGGGCCATTACTAGAGTAGGTTTTTGCACCGCCTCTATTACCTTTGCCATGGTATAGGTTTTACCAGATCCAGTAACCCCCAATAAGGTTTGAAATCTTTTATTATCTATAATACCCCTACTTAAAGCCTTGATAGCCTCAGGTTGGTCCCCCCGAGGTTCAAAGTCTGAAATTACTTGAAATTTCATTATATCACCGCCTAATCTACATTAAAATATTATATCATAGGTAAAATAGTTTACATAACTCAGCAATAAAACATATGTTCGTTTAATAATTATAACCTTTTGCTGTTTACCTGTCAAAAGCAAAAGCTTCTTCCCTCAAGGGAAAAAGCCTTTTATTTTTTCCAATACTTCCTCCATAATCCAGTAAGTATTCCATCCTTCTCTTCCATTACATAGGAGACATCTGAATAATTGGGTAGAATTAAAATGCCTAGTGTCCTTAATCCATAAGGATAGACCTTTAATTCCTTAGTGTATCTTTCCCCCTGATAGCTTTCTCCTTCTAGCCAGATAAAGGTAAGGTATTGATTTAAAACACCGGTTAGGTCTTCCTGACTATTAATGGGAATATTATTAATAGAATATATTATATCCCCCCTATTGATTCCAATCTTTTCAGAAGCAGATCCTTCCAGAACTTCCAAAACCCTAATACCTCTTTCCGGCAGGGTCAGGATTGGTGTCCCTTCCCTTTCTATTTTTCTCCCATGAATAATTAAGAGTTCATGACCAATAGGTGCAAATAAAGCTGCCAGCCATTGAAATTCTGATATTCTAGAGGATATTATTGAAAGGACTAAAAGTATTAAGCTATATCCCCCTAGCTTTAGAGCAGATTCTCTGGCTTTAGCCCTTGGTAATTTAGTAAAGGCCACATCCCCATATCCAAGGGCTGCAACAATGGAAATCATTATAAAGGTAATCCCCTCTATATCAGCCACACCTGTAGGTTTTATAATAGGCCACCAATCAGGCATTTGAATTAATGTTTCAGTATTAATTTGGTTTTGCATTATTATGGTCATAATTATTATGGGTATGGGCCAAAATCTTTGTAGACTATAGCCACCTATATGTTTCCCATTACCCTTATCTATAACAATGGGCAGGCTATTAGTATCACCATTGGTATAAATTAAAAAACTCTCAACAAAGTGGAGAACTGCTACCAATGCCATTAAGCCGGGCACATCTATTTTAGGAAAGGCAAATATAAGACTAAATATTGATATAAGTCCCCCAGCATAAGAAAAACAAAGGTAACGAGCTTTTATTAAAAATAGTATTATAGGTAAAATAATTAAACTAATGACAAAATTCTG
>CAYMVC010000168.1:0-999 GCA_964393755.1 uncultured Eubacteriaceae bacterium
ATAATTGTATTAGCAGTTTTTGGAATGTTGCTTGCAGTTGCTGAACTTCCTCCCTATGGAATGGCTGATAATCCTGTCCATAATCAGGTGTCGGAACGCTATATCAATGAGTCTATAGATGAAACTGGGGTTATAAATATGGTAACGGGAATTGTGCTTGACTACAGGGCTTACGATACAATGTTTGAAACTATTGTACTATTCACTGCAACATTAGCTGTACTCATTACCTTAAGACCACTTAAAAAAAAGGAAGATGATAGATGAGGGATTTTATTTTTAAACGAATAGCTGCTCTAATTGTACCCCTTATTTTTATATATGGGTTTTATGTTATTCTCCATGGTTCTGTTTCGGCAGGAGGCTCTTTTGCTGGAGGTATTATATTAGCACTGGGCCTAATAGTATTTTCTACTATTTATGGTGTAGAAAAAGGAAAAGAAAAGCTTCCAGAAAAAGTTCTTATTTGGGTAGAGAGCTATGGTACTCTTTGGTATGGCATTATAGGAATGATAGGCATCATCAAAGGGGCTCCATTTTTGGCCAATAAGTTAGCAGGCATAGATCTTGGAACACCTAATAGTATTTTTTCTGGAGGAATTATTTCCTTGCTTGGTCTTGGTGTTGGCATTAGGGTAGCAAGTACTGTAGTGACTTTGTTTTTTGCAATGAAGGGGGAAGATTCATGAAGATATTATTTGAAAAGCTTATAATAAACTACCCATACACAATTGCTACTCTTTTATTTGTTATTGGAGCTTCTATTGTCTTAAACAAATCTAATTTATTTAAGAAACTTATTGGAATTAATATTATGGAAAATTCTATTTTTATTATGTTTGTTGGCGGTGGCAATATTAGAGGTGGAGCTGTGCCAATGCTTGATCAGGCTGGTTCCAATTATATTTATATTAATCCATTGCCCTCAGCTTTAATGTTAACCGGAATAGTTGTCAGTGTAAGTGTAAATGCTTTTGCTTTAGCACTTATTATTCGATT
>CAYMVC010000168.1:1009-3089 GCA_964393755.1 uncultured Eubacteriaceae bacterium
ATAAATCATATGGAACTGTTAATGCTAAGCGAATAGCAAAAATAAGAAAGGAGGGGAAAAGAGAATGATATCTACCATTATAGCTAATTTACCAGTATTTGTTGTCATTATTCCTTTGTTTATAGCTTTTATATTACCTGTACTTGCTCGTCGCATGAAGTTGGTGGAGAGTTTAGTTATCTCTGCTGAAACCTTGTGGCTCCTAAGTGCAGTGTCTTTGGCATCTATAGTTTTAATTCAAAAGGGCACTCCAATTATTTATAGTGTGGGGGGTTGGTCAGCTCCATGGGGTATAGAGTTAAAAGTAGATAGCCTAGCTGCTTTTTTTTTGCTTGTAGCAACTACTATTAGTTTTCCAGTTGCCCTGTTTGCAAAAGATAACCTTATCGAAGAGGTGGGAACTAAAGAACAGGTGGCAAGGTTTTATGTGCTCTTGTTACTACTTAGTGGTGTTATGGCAGGAATGGCCGTAACAAATGACCTCTTTAATGTGTTTGTCTTAGTAGAAGTAGCAACTTTAAGTTGCTGTGGTTTGGTAAGTTCCCGTAACCATCCTAGAGCCTCTGAGGCCGCATTTAAGTATTTAATTTTAGCAACTCTGGGGTCTACCCTAGTGATGGGTGGGATTGGTTTTATATATATGCTAACAGGCCATTTAAATATGGGCTTTGCTCATCAGGAACTGGCCCAGGTTTGGCAGAACAGTCCTCATGTAATATGGATGGCAATGAGTTTTATGTTAGTTGGATTTGGAGTTAAATCAGCTCTTTTCCCATTGCATGTTTGGCTACCGGATGCTCATTCCACTGCACCTACTCCAGCCAGTGCTATTTTGTCGGGGCTTGCTGTCAAAGGCTATATAATCTGCCTTTTAAAGGTAATGTACTCCGTCTTTGGTCAAACTTTGATGAGACAATTTAACTTAGATAGGATACTTGTACTAGCTGGAATGATTGCTATTATTGGTGCTTCTTTATTTGCCCTTACACAGAATGAGTTAAAGCGGAGACTAGCTTATTCCACTGTTGCTCAAGTAGGTTATCTTTTCCTAGGTATGGGGTTAATGAATACAATAGGTTTGACTGGAACACTATTTTACCTAGCTAGTCATGCAGTGATAAAGGCATCCCTATTTTTAGCGGCAGGAGCCATGATTGCTGCTACTGGTAAGAAAAACATTAGTGATCTAGCTGGTCTTGGGCGAAAGATGCCCATAACCATGGCAGTCTTTACCATTGGGAGTTTAGGTCTTATAGGCATACCACTGTTTTCTGGTTTTGTTGGAAAATGGTATCTGCTTCTTGGAGGTTTAGAGGCCGGGAATATTCTTTCGGTAATTGTAATTATTGTAGGGAGCGTGCTTTGCGCTGCTTATCTTTTACCTATCATTCGGATCGCATATTTTGAACCGGCAACGGAGGAAGATATACAGGATCCGGGTTTACCACAGAAGTTAGCTCTTGCTATCTTGGCTATAGCAGTGATGGTTTTAGGGATTTTACCGGGACCTATATTAGAACTAGCTAGGAGGGCAGCTGCTGAACTTTTAATGATACAGTAGTAGAAGGGAAGATATAAAAGATGATTAATCTTGTTTTGGCTTTATTTAGTGGGGTTGTTGGTGGTTTGATTGTTGCAGCGATGCCAGGGGTCAAAAACCGCATACGCAACTTAGTGGTCTTGCTATTTTCTATATCAGGTATGGTTTTTTCTTGGAGGGTTGCTTTGCTAGTGTTTGCAGGTAAAAGTGTGAGAATTGCTGGAGAGTTTGCAGGATTTTCTTGGAGCCTTGGTCCAGATCCATTGGGAGCTGTTTTTGGACTCATTGTTTCTAGTTTATGGATTTTTGCTTCCATATATTCCTTTGGATATATGGAAGGCAAGCACAAACAACACACTTATTATACATTTCTACTTTTGGCCTTTAGTGTAACACTTGGAGTAGCTTTTTCAGGCAATCTTGTGGCCTTATATTTATTTTATGAATTATTAACCTTTGTTACCTATCCTCTGGTGATTCATGAAGGTTCACCCGAGGCAATGAGGGCAGGGACGAAATATATTTTATATAGTCTTTCTG
>CAYMVC010000169.1:0-3039 GCA_964393755.1 uncultured Eubacteriaceae bacterium
GATGTTAATGAAAGCTTTATAAATTTTACAGTAGTAGAGGGGAAAATTCGTTTTGGTCTTGCTGCAGTTAAAAATGTTGGTATAAATGCAATAAAATCAATAATAGAGGCAAGGGAGAAAAAGGGAAAATTTATTTCCTTTATGGATTTTTGTGAAAAACTAGATTTTAGAGACCTAAATAAAAGGGCCTTAGAGAGTTTAATAAGGTGTGGTGCCTTTGATTCTTTTAATATATATAGGGCACAATTAATGGCAGTATACGATAAAATTATAGATGGAATTATTCAAGATAGAAGAAAAAATATAAAGGGTCAGGTATCCCTATTTGATGCCATGGATAAAGAGGTAAAGGAAACTGTTAAGTTGGATATATTGCCGGATATTCCTGAATATGAAAACAAGGTTAAACTATCCATGGAAAAGGAAATGGTAGGTTTTTATATAACCGGCCACCCTCTTTCAGAATACGAAGAAATGTTAAGGCGAAAGGTTTCAATAACCAGTGATAAAATCAATGAATATATTGATGAAGAAGGAAGTAATACCCTTTATGACCAGCAGAAGGTAATAGTGGGAGGAATGATTACAAAGATACAAAGGAAGTTAACTAAAAACAACAATATGATGGCATTTATTTTGTTAGAGGACCTATTTGGAACCATGGAAGTTATTGTTTTTCCACCGGTATATGAAAACTTTTCCCACCTGCTAGAGGTAGACAAAATAGTAATAATAGAGGGAAGATTAAATACAAAAGAGGAGGAAGAACCGGTAATAATATCAAATAAAATATCCCCCTTGGTAAATATAAAAACAGAAAAACTTTATATTAAGATTTCTGAGGGAATAGAACATTCAATATTTGATAAAATAAAGCCTATACTAAGGGAACATAAGGGAAATACCCCAGTGATTGTATACTTCGAATCAAGTAAGCTAAAAACTATAGCAGACAGAAGACTGTGGGTAAAGCCTAATAGTCAATTACTGAATACCTTAAAGGACAAACTTGGGGAAGATAGTATAAAAATATGTTAATAAAGGTACAATCAATTCCAAGATCTATTGAAATTTGTACTTAAATCAACTAAAATGTAGAATATGGCAAGCCTTAAAAGGAGGTTACAAATATGTGGACTGTTATTCATATAGTACAAAGTGAAAATAGAGCAAATGAAATAAATGATAAATTATCAAAGGACGGCTTTTTGGTAAAAATACAACCTATAAATAGAAATGATGAAGATGGATTTTTTCAAATCTTGGTACCAGAGGCGGAGGCGGAGGAAGCTTATAATTTAATTGCTGAATTAGGATTATCTTAATAAACCTTGTAAAAGATAAGGGTTAGCCCTTATTTTCTTTTTATTATATGGATGTGGTTCCACCCCAACTAACAGAAATTGTTATGATGGAACCTATAAAAAATGTGGAGGTAAAAACATGAAAAGAACAAAAATAGTATGTACTATAGGACCTACTTCTGATTCTCGGGAGGTTTTAGGAGACTTACTAACAAATGGAATGAATGTGGCAAGACTTAATTTTTCCCATGGTACATATACAGAACATAAAAGTAAAATAGATCTGTTAAGAGAAGTTTCCAAGGAGTTGGAGATTCCTGTAGCAATACTCTTGGATACAAAGGGACC
This sequence comes from uncultured Eubacteriaceae bacterium, assembly GCA_964393755.1. Taxonomy (GTDB): domain Bacteria; phylum Bacillota; class Clostridia; order Eubacteriales; family Garciellaceae; genus DUPX01. Next base: position 1,653 of record CAYMVC010000169.1, read on the forward strand.
AGAAATTAGGATAAAGGAGTTTTTAACAGGAGAAATATTTTTAAAGGAAGGTCAAAGATTTGTAATAACTACCAGGGATATAAAAGGAAATGACAAAGAGGTGAGTGTAACCTATACTTCTTTCCCAAAGGAATTGAATCCAAATGACATCATATTAATAGATGATGGGCTAATCAAGCTGAGAGTAGAAAAAATAGATAAGGATGATATTATTTGTATTGTAGAAAACGGTGGTGAATTAACAAATAATAAAAGTATTAATTGTCCAAATTTAAATATAAATCTACCTGCCCTGACAAAGAAAGATGAGGAAGATATTATTTTTGGAATTAAGGAGGATATAGACTTTATAGCAGCCTCCTTTGTTAGGAAACCCCAAGATGTTTTAGATATACGGAAGGTTTTAGAAGAAAATAATGGAGACCATATTAAGATAATATCTAAGATTGAAAACCAAGAGGGAGTAAATAATATTGATAAAATAATTAAGGTATCAGATGGGGTAATGATAGCCAGGGGAGACCTGGGGGTGGAAATTCCCCCGGAAGAAGTACCTCTCATTCAAAAGATGATTATAAGAAAATGTAATGAAAATGGTAAACCGGTAATTACAGCTACCCAGATGTTAGATTCTATGATCCGAAATCCCAGACCGACAAGGGCAGAGGTAACAGATGTGGCAAATGCAATTTTTGATGGTACAGATGCTATTATGCTATCAGGGGAAACAGCATCTGGTAAATACCCTATTGATGCAGTTAAGACTATGGTTAGAATAGCAAAAACAACAGAGTCTTCATTGGATTACAAGGAAATAATAAAGAAATTCGTGGAGAGAAGAAGAATTTCAGTTACCAATGCAATAAGTCATGCTACCTGTACAACTGCTGATGTTTTAGGTGTGTCGGCAATATTTACGGCAACCTCCTCAGGACACACAGCAAGGATGGTTTCAAAATTTAGACCCTCAGCCCAAATTATAGCTTTTACAGCTAATTATAAAGTGGCAAATTCATTGCTCTTGGTTTGGGGAGTATATCCAGTATTAATTAAAGAATTTAAAAACACTGATGAAATCTTTGATATAACAACAAAGAAGGCACTAGAAAAGAAATTAGTAAATATAGGGGAATTGGTGGTTATAACAGCAGGTGTTCCCGTGGGAATAGAGGGAACAACAAATATGGTAAAAGTCCAGGCAATAGGTAAGGTGTTGCTTCATGGAAAGGGTATTGGAAGAGAACCCATTACCGGAAGGGTAAGTTTTATAAAAGATAAAAATCAACTAGGTGAATTTAGGGATGGAGATATACTTTTAACAAAGTATACTGACGAAGACTTTATTCCTATTATTAAAAGAGCATCAGGTATTATTGTAGAAGAAAGG
>CAYMVC010000170.1:0-3018 GCA_964393755.1 uncultured Eubacteriaceae bacterium
GGTTGCAGTAAGCTAAAGGATATTACCAAGGACAAAATTATACTTTGATTTGCTAATGTTAAAGCAAAGGGGACAGTCCCCTTTGCTTTTTTTATACTAAACCTAGCAACATTGCAGTCTGAGCAAGAATAAAACAAATTATAATACCTGTTATTGTAGGTACTATAAAGGAAATCCAGGTCCATTTCCAACTTTGAGTTTCCTTTTTTATCGTCAAAAGAGTGGTGGCACAGGGCCAGTGATTTAATGCAAAAATCATGGTGCAAACTGCTGTTAGCCAAGTCCAACCATTATTTATAAATAGGTTTTTCATTTCACTTAAGCTAGATAATTCTAACATAGAACCCTTAGACATATAGCTCATTATTAATATTGGTATAACTATTTCATTGGCAGGCAGGCCTAATATAAAAGCCATTAAAATATATCCATCTAAACCTATTAATCTTCCGAAGGGATCTAAAAATTGAGCACAAATTGTCAATATGCTAAGGTCACCAATATTAATATTTCCCATTGCCCAAATAACTAATCCTGCTGGAGCAGCCACTAAGATAGCACGACCTAGTACAAATAGGGTCCGGTCAAAAATTGAACGTATTATTATTCTCCCAATTTGAGGTTTTCTATAGGGAGGTAATTCTAGGGTAAAGGAAGAAGGCAAACCTTTTAAAATAGTCTTTGATAGAATCTTTGAAATTAATAATGTTATAAATATACCTGCTAAAATGGCAATTAAAATAGATAAAGCTACAAAAAATGAACTAAATAGCCCTAAAGAACTACCTATAAACATAGTGGCTATTGCTATTAAAATTGGAAATCGCCCATTGCAAGGCACAAAATTATTAGTAATAATCGCAATTAGTCTTTCCCTTGGAGAATCAATAATCCTACAGGCTATCACACCAGCTGCATTACATCCAAAACCCATGCACATTGTCAAAGCCTGTTTCCCATGGGCACATGCCCTTTTAAAATAATAGTCAAGATTAAAAGCTATCCTAGGAAGGTATCCTAGATCTTCTAATAATGTAAACAAGGGAAAAAATATTGCCATTGGTGGGAGCATGACAGATATAACCCATGCCAATGTTCTATAAACCCCTAAAATCAATATTTCGTTTAACCAAAGGGGGACAAGAAAATAACCTAGCAGGTTAGCAAGTTGTCCTTCTATCCAAAACAAGCCCTTTGCCAACATTTCTGAAGGATAATTTGCTCCCATTATGGTAATCCAAAATATTACACCTAATAACATTATCATTATAGGAAAACCATAGATTTTAGATGTTAAAATGTTATCGATTTTATAATCTAGATCTTTAAAGCTTCTGAATCTGATAACACTTTTTTTATAAATACTTTCACTTTCTTTTATTAGGCTAGTTACAATACTGTCCCTTAAGTCTTCATCTGAAAAATTGTCCTCCTTAAACTTATTCCTAATAAAATTTAGTTTTTCTGATATTTCCCAATCTTCCATTAAATCTAGCTTTAAATACTCAGATATTGATTCTAATAATGGTTTATCCCCATCAATTAATCTTAATGCTAACCAATCGTTGTTTATAAGATTCCCTATCTTGGTTTTTATATGGGGTTTTAGGTCTTCAACCGCCCCCCCTATCTTATTATTATATATTATTTTTTTTGGCCTTGTTTTAATCTTTCCTAGTGCCACCCTTTCTACAAGCTTTTTTAAATTGCCTAATCCTTCCCCATTCCTTGCAGAAGTTCCAACTACGGGAACACCTAAAATTTCTGATAGTTTCCCTAGATTTATATCTATATTTTTTCTCCTAGCTTCATCCATAAGATTTACACATATTACCACCCTATCTGTAATCTCCATAATCTGGAGAGCTAGGTTTAGGTTTCTTTCTAGGCAGGTAGCATCCATTACAACAATTGTTACCTGCGGATTTCCAAAGCATATAAAATCTCTAGCTATTTGCTCCTCTACGGAATTAGCCAATATGGAATAGGTTCCAGGCAAATCTACTAAGGTATAGTTTCTATTTCTGTATGAATACCTACCCTGGGCATTTGTTACAGTTTTCCCTGGCCAATTCCCAGTATGTTGCTTTAAACCTGTAAGACTATTAAAGACAGTACTTTTTCCTGTATTTGGATTACCTGCAAGGGCTATTACAAAATCCATGGGGCTGGATAATTCAATTTTAAACATTTCATCTAGGGCACCCATACCTGTAGATTGTTTTGTTAATCCCATTTATTCCACCCCATTTCTATTCTATACATTGGACCAAGATTTTTGAAGATTCCTCTGATCTTAGTGCAATGATAGCACCCCTTATTTGAAAAGCTATCGGGTCCCCTTTAGGGCTTTTTCTTAAAGATTCAATTGTGGTATCTTTTATTATACCTAAATCTAATAGCCTCCTTCTGATACTGCCCTGGACAGTTAATTCCTTTACTAATGCAGAAGAACCTATATCCAATCTATCTAAAGAAATTAAGTTTTCATTCATAGCAAATTCTCCTTTATTTAAAATACTTAATACTTATTTACCAAATAAACTTAAAAGTTAGTCATAGGAAACTTTATTTGTCATATCTAATAATTAAGGTATGTTTTTTTTATTAAAGTGTGACAAAAAAATGGAGTGTGAATTATATGAAAAGAGAAAGGGAATTCCATACCTTCAGGGGTTATCAAATATTGGATTTAAAAGATAAGCTATTAACTTCTAGTATGGAAGATTATCTTGAAATGATTTATCGTATTTGCCTTGATAATGGATATACTCGTATCAATATTCTATCGAAAAGATTAAATGTACGACCTTCTTCCACAAGTAAAACAATTCAAAAATTGGGAGCCTTAGGTCTGGTAGACTATGAAAAATACGGCATTATTAGATTAACTGACGAAGGGGAAGCCTTAGGAAGCTTTCTTTTAAAAAGGCATAAAATAATAGAAGAGTTTTTATTAAATATAGGTGTAAGAGAAACCCTTCTTAAAGATACTGAAATGATTGAACACTATATTAG
>CAYMVC010000171.1:0-3008 GCA_964393755.1 uncultured Eubacteriaceae bacterium
GGGAAATAAAGGGTGTGGGGGTTAGATATTGTCCCTCCATTGAGGATAAGGTGGTAAGATTTGCTGATAAGCCTAGTCATCAGGTATTTATTGAACCTGAAGGCATAGGGACTAATGAACTATATGTTCAGGGAATGTCCTCCAGCTTACCGGAGGATGTTCAAGAAATGATGCTTAAAACCCTACCCGGCTTGGAAAATGTCCAAGTAATGAGAACAGGCTATGCTATTGAGTATGATAGTGTTGAACCTACCCAGCTTAAGCTATCCCTTGAACTAAAGACTATTAAGGGATTATTTTTAGCCGGTCAGATTAATGGAACTTCTGGCTATGAAGAGGCAGCTGCCCAGGGTATAATGGCAGGAATAAATGCAGTCAAGCTTATTAAAGGGGAAGAACCTTTAATATTAGATAGGTCCCAAGCCTATATAGGGGTATTAATAGATGATATTGTAGCAAAGGGTACAAAAGAACCTTACCGAATGATGACTTCCAGGGCGGAATATAGGTTGTTGTTGCGCCAAGATAATGCAGACCTTAGATTGACAGAAATAGGATATGATATAGGTCTAATAGATGAGGAAAGATATAAGGGTCTATTAATAAAGAAGGAAGAAATACAAAAGGAACTTCAACGGTTAAAAAAGGTTATAGTTACCCCCATAGAGGAAACTCAAAGGTTCCTGGAGAACATTGGCAGTACCCCTATTAAAAGTGGTATCAGCTTATATGACCTGTTAAAGAGACCCCAAGTGACCTATGAAAATACCGAATTTCTTGATAGGGATAGACCTAAGCTAGGAGATCAAGTGGCAGAACAGGTAGGAATTCAAATTAAATATGAAGGCTATATAAATAGACAATTAAGACAGGTAGACCAATTTAAAAAGTTGGAAAATAGACTAATTCCCCAGGGAATTGACTATGAGGATATTAAGGGTATGCGGATAGAGGCCAAACAAAAACTTCAAAAAATCCGACCCTTATCCCTAGGTCAAGCATCTAGAATTTCTGGGGTATCCCCTGCAGATATTTCTGTTTTAATGATATACATGGAACAGCTTAAAAGGCGGAAGGCAGAGGGGGAAGGAAATGGAGAATGATATAGAATTTCTAAGGGAAGGGGCAAACACATTAGGTTTAACCTTAACATCAAGACAACTTGAACAATTTATAAAATATAAGGACTTCACCTTAGAAGTTAATAAGACTATGAATTTAACATCCATCAAGGAGGATAAAGAATTTATAATTAAGCATTTTTTAGATAGCTTAACCTTAAGTAAGGTTTACAATTTTAGTGATAGTGGAAGGGTCTTAGATATGGGTACAGGAGCAGGATTTCCTGGTATCCCCTTAAAAATTATTTACCCTGAAACTTCTTTTATATTGGTGGATTCCCTAAATAAAAGGATTGGATTTCTAAAAAAACTGGTGGACCAATTAGGTCTTGAAAACATTGAGTGTATACATGGAAGGGCAGAAGACTTAGGACAAAATACAGATCTTAGGGAAGGATTTGATCTTGTAGTATCTAGGGCAGTTGCCCACTTGGCAATTCTTTCAGAATATTGCATCCCCTTTGTAAAAAAAGGCGGGACATTTTTATGCTTAAAGGGTCCAAGATATAAGGAAGAAATTGATGAGGGCAGACCTGCTATATCAAAATTAGGGGGGAGTCTTAAGAAAGTTATACCCGTCAACTTGCCCCTCAGTGATATTATTCATTATATATTGATTATTGAAAAAACTAACAATACCCCGACAAAATATCCTAGAAAACCTGGGATGCCGACTAAAAACCCCATAAAATAGCTTAAATTAGAAAAATGACGAATGAAAGTTCCCTTATTTATCAGTAATTAAAGAGGAACTAGACATTTTTTATAGAAGTAATTTAATTAAATTGTTTATAAATGACTTAACTGAAACTTTTGTGTTGAGAGGAATGATTCCATGAAGGGAACAGCTATATCTAGGGAAGTAGAATACTTACCTGTAGAGAACATAAGACCAAATCCATATCAGCCAAGAAAATACTTTAACCAAGCTACCATTGAAGAGCTTGCTGTATCGATTGAAAGCTATGGTATATTGCAACCCCTAAGTGTAAGGAAAATAGGGGAAACAAGTTTTGAACTGGTGGCTGGTGAAAGACGGTTAAGGGCAGCAAAACTATTGGGGATGGAAAAGGTGCCATCTATTATTGTGGAAATCGTAGATAAAGATTCTGCCATGCTTGCCCTAATAGAAAATATTCAAAGGGAAGATTTAAACTATATAGAGGAAGCCATCAGCTATAAACACCTTATTGACGACCATGGTTTGACTCAGGAAGAAATCGCCACTAAGGTGGGAAAGACCCAATCCACAATAGCCAATAAATTAAGATTACTCCGCTTAAGTGATAATATTAAAAAGACCCTAATAGACAAATCCTTATCAGAAAGACATGCCCGTGCCCTGCTTAGGCTGCCGGATGAAGAATTACAAGAAGCGGTTTTAAAGAAAGTAATTGACAACAATCTCACTGTTAAAAAAACCGAGGAAATTATTGAAAAAACTAGGCATAAGTTCCTCCACGTCAGTAATTTTATAGGGGATAAAAGAAAGAGATCTAGGGCAAAGGTTAAGAGCTTTATTAATTCCAGGATATATATAAATACTATAAAGAATGCTTTTGAAGAAATTAAAAACACCGGTATCAACGCCACATATGAACAAAGTGATTATAAGGATTATATAGAAATCAAGATTAAACTACCAAGGGTATAGAATAAAGGGGAAAAACGGAAAAACTTATAATGTTTCACGTGAAACATTATAAGTTTTTTATTTGTCCCAATTTTATGGTAAAATAATATAATAGTAGTATTGCAGAATTTTCAAGAGGAAAAAACAGGGGGAGGTATAAGATTTGTCAAAAATAGTAGCAATATTTAATCAAAAGGGAGGGGTAGGCAAGACCACAACCAATGTAAACCTAGCATCTTCCCTAGGATTATTAG
>CAYMVC010000172.1:0-2998 GCA_964393755.1 uncultured Eubacteriaceae bacterium
TGGCAGGTATTACCCCATGGGCTTTTGCTGCTTCTTCTACTGTAGCAGTACTTTCATCCAATTCATAAATTTCAAAATCATAGTCGTTTTCCTCAAAGTATTTTCTTACATCTTCTGTAGCCAAAACTTTCTCCTCCTAGTATCTTAGTATATTCCCTATTGTACCATAATAATTAAAAAATATATAAGATCCCTCGTAGGTATGCTTATACTGTCGCTCTCGGGATGACCTTATCTTTTTATTGTCACTCTGAACGGAAGCGAAGAGTCTTAAGGTCCTTCAATAGTATGATTATAAGGAAGAATCCAAAAAACCGATAGGTTATCTATCCTATCGGCTCTTTTTATGAATAATATTTTATTTTCCATAAATCTTTATTGTCAGAGTTTTTCTTCCAAATTTTAGAGCTTCCTTCCGAGTCATAAAAGCCACATCTATTCTATTTCCTTTAATTGCCCCTCCGGTATCTAGAGCCTCTCCAAATCCATAACCGGGAACATATAGCTTTGTCCGATAGGGTATTACCCTGGGGTCAACTGCTATTACACCCTTCCTTACTTGTAATCCTAAGCTGGTCCTATTGCCAACTCCTGGGTCTTGGGGACTGTAAGCTGTAGCAACAACTGTCAAGGTTTTTATAACTTCTCCATTTCCACGGCTTACTTGTAGTGGTGGTAATGCCTTGGTGCCTACCTTTACAACTTTATCTACAGGTTCTTTTAAGACCTTTTCTTCTAATACTTCTTTTTTTACTTCCTTCCCATCTTCATAGGTTATCTGAACTTTCTTCTCTAGGACACCTTTTTGCCCATTTTTAGCTACCTTGCTACTGCCCTTGTATAGGTCCTTAGAGTTTTCTTTTACGGTTTTAAAGTCAATATCCTCTTTTATGGTTTTTCTTTCCTGGGTCACCCTTATTACCTTTATTATGGTGTCCTCTTCTAATTCTTCCCCTAATTCAGGGCTAATCTTATCCATCTCCCCCAATGTAATATTAGCTTCTTTAAGTGCTGTCTTAACATTAGGTGCTATGGTAAGAAGATTAATCTTTTCCCCATCAACCTTAATATAGCAAGGAATGGCCCGGCTTACTTGAATTTTTAGACCTTCAACTAATTGGTCACCTAAGCCTGGAAAAACTTCATCCTTTTCCTCTAAGGTTAAGCCAGCTACTTTAATAGCTGCTGCCACATCTTCCACTGGAGTTAAGAGATTAATTGTTTCACCATCTGCTTCTATGGTGATATTCACTGCCCTTTTTATAGTTATCTCCATATTGTCTTCTACTTGGCTATCCAAGGAAGGACTGATATAGTCTTCCTTAATATAAGCAATATCCTCTTGCTCTAATACCTCTTCTACTGTATCTTTTCTTGTCTTAATGTTAATTGTTTCTTCTCCGTCAATTATTGTTACTTTATTGAAGGTTATGATATATCCTACTGCTGTAATAGATAAGACCAATACAGCAACTACTATCAGAAAGAGTCTTCTTTTATTCCCTAAAAACCCCTTCTTTAGGATTTGATCCATTTTTTACCCTCCTAGTGGTACAAATGTAAAATCAATTATATTTAACATAGTAACCTTTTTACATCAGGATGTCAACTTTTTGTAACAAGTTTTGTAAATTATTTTACAAGTTTTTTCAATACTATTGTTACCAATTTTACTATAATTAATTTATAAGACAGAGGAATTTTGTTAAAGAGGCTCTTATGTCTTAAAATGTATGATAAATTAGGATGGATATAAGCAAAATTCTGAAAAACTTAATCAAATAGAACAAGAAGTATCTAGACATGAAGAATTTATTCTTAGAAGGGTTAGATAAATAAATTTGATATCTTACTATCTACTATCAAATACTCTATCGTTTAATTCTTTCTTAATACCTCTCCAATTAGGTAAAAACTTATTCATATAGGCCTTAAATCTATCATTATGCTTTCTTTCCAACAAATGGGCCATTTCATGGACTATAATATACTCTAAATACCTGGAATTTTTCTTAGCCAATTCAAGATTAATCCAAATCCTCTTATCCTTAACATTACAAGTCCCCCAACGGGTTTTCATAAGCTTAATCCCAAATTCATTAACCTTAACTCCCATAATTCTTTCCCATTTTTCTATATATCCAGGAATTATGCTCTTTAACTCCTGTCGATACCATTCATTAAGAATCTTGACCCGCTTTTCCCTAGTGTGGTTGGGTCGGACATAAAGGTCTATATATTTGTTATCTTTAAGGACTACCCTTTGTTTTTCATTGACCTCAATTACATTTAATAAATACCTATCCCCCATAAAATAATGGCTTTCCCCTGATAAGTATTCTCTTGGAAATTGTCTTTTCCGACCGGCAAATGCTTCCTGCTTTTTCTTAATCCAGGAAAGTTTAGATATGACAAATAGTCTAATAGCCTCGTCATCCATTGGGGTAGGTACAGATAATCTCACCCTTCCGGCTGGTGGGTGAACAGATAAGTGGATATTTTTAATATCTTTCTTTATTACTTCTATTTCTATATCGTTGATTAGTAGGTTTGTCATTTAGTAATCTCCTTGGTTAATGATTTTTGTAAGTTTTAACCTTCATCATGTTGTAGGCTTAATACAGTAGGATAATAAGCTATCAGCCATCTCATCATCAGTAAATTTAACATATTCGTGTACAACATTAAAAAGCATATGTTCATCTATAAAAATATATGCTTTAGGGTATTTGCATACAAACCTGAAAATATTGTCGAAGATACAAGGTTTTTATATACTTTAAAAACTTTTACCCCAACCCCTTAATAAACTGCACTATTCAATATTAATTATTACTCCCACTCTAAATCAAATACAAATGGTTTAATGTCAACATCCCAATTATCTGAAGATCCCTCGAAAATTACTTGAGCCTTCTTTAATTCAATATCAATTGGAGGAAATAAGTTTCATATAGATATTTTTTGCTTTTTCTGTCTGCAAATTCTTGATTATTCG
>CAYMVC010000173.1:0-2994 GCA_964393755.1 uncultured Eubacteriaceae bacterium
GTAAAAACAGTATATATACCCCATATATTTAATGAGGAGGAAGCCCTAGAAATAAAGTCTACCCTAGAAAATAGATTTCCTAATGCAAGGCTAGAAATAACAGAAATAGGGCCAGTTATTGGAGGACATTTAGGACCAAAGGTAGTAGGAGTCTGCTTTACTTGGTAAATTGAATTGTTGAGAGGTTTTGGAATTTGCAGGGCGACCAGTGGTCGCCCGATTTTATTTACTAAACATCAGAAATCCCAATAGGCTTTAGTTGTTTATTAACCTTACGGTTTTGTATGGCAACAGTGATAATGTGAACTACAAGTATAAATAAATTAAAAGCCAGTATAGCTATAAGGGAATATATGACCTGGGGCATCTGGGAAGCAATATCTTTAAAGATGGGTGGTTCAATTAAATAATCATAATTTGCATTTATGGCTATATCAAAGATTAATAAAATATTATAAATCTTTATGTGTCATACCCAGGTCCGGCAACTTATGCCCACGGGGATCTGGATCTTTCCTATAAAAAAGGAGACCTGGGGTCTCCCTAAAGAACTTGAATATGTCAATTTAAGCGTGTTTAATATATTTCCACCTTATAATTTTCCTTTATTCTTTCTACATTTTCAAAATAAACCCTTTCCTGCTTTTCAGCTAGGAGCTGTTTTTCAATCTGTGGTCTTGCTTCATCAGAGGTCATAGTTCTTTCCTCAGCTTCATTAGTTACCATTATTATATGGTAGCCAAATTGGGACTTAACAGGTTGAGATATTTTATGAAGTTCCATGTTAAAGGCTACATTTTCAAATTCTGGGACCATTTGACCCTTAGAAAAGAAGCCTAGGTCTCCACCTCTTTCCTTAGAAGGGCAGGAGGAATATTTTTTAGCAGCCTCTTCAAAAGCTAAACCGCTATTAATCTCTTCTAATATTTCTTCTGCCTTATCCTTATCATTTACAAGAATATGACTGGCACGAATACTTTTGGCTTTTATGAATTGATTCTGGTTTTCCTTATAAAAGTCTTCTACCTCTTGGTCAGAAATTTTTAAATCCCCTAAAACCTTACTTATGGCATATTGTTTTAAAAGAGTGGATTTTAATTTTTCCAGCTCTTCCAAATAAAACTCATCTTTATCTAAGTTTTTATCCAAACCATCTAAATAAAACAAGTCCTGATTAATCAATTCCTCTAAAAGTTGTTTTTGACCTTCTTCGGACTGAAATTTCATAGAAGATTGGGGATTAAGATTTTTCATTAGGAAATTAACATCAGCTTGAGTAATTTCACGATTGCCTACTTTGGCTAAAACTTTATTATTCATATAAATTCTCCTTAATTAGATTTTTATCAATGGCTTCATATTATCATTAATAGTATCACCCTGTCCAATAGATAAAGACCTTTAAAGGAGATATTAAAAATGATAAACTAATTATAAGATATTAGGAAAAGAGGTATATAATGAAAAACATAAAAACCTATCATAGTCATGATTATAAGAAAGCTTGGATTACAAGAATCCAAGATATAATCTCCATAGAAGATAGACATGGAATTATATTAGAAGAAACTGCTTTTTACCCTGGAGGAGGGGGACAACCCTCAGATCTTGGTAAAATAAATGATTTGGATTTAGTTGAGGTTTATGAAGAAGACGGTCTTGTATACCATATAGTTGATGTTAAACTTAATGTTAAAGTTAATGATGAAGTGACCTGTTTTATAGATCAAGAAAGACGACTAGATTTAACTCAACAACACACAGGGCAACACTTACTATCTGCAGTATTCTTCCATCAAATTAATGGACAAACCTCCAGCTTTCACCTGGGCTTAGACTATTCTACTATTGATATTTCCAAGGCTAATATACCTGGCAAGACTATAAAATATATTGAAGACCTGGCAAACCAATATATATATGATAATTTAACTATAAACCATGAATTAGTTTCAAAGGAAGAATTACTAGCCCTACCCCTAAGAAAACAACCATCTGTAGAAAAAAACATAAAATTAGTTGAAATAGAGGGCTTGGATTATTCTCCCTGTGGAGGCACCCATCTTCATAGTACAGGCCAGCTAGGAATACTAAAGATCATAAAAACAGAAAATTATAAGGGGAATAGCCGGGTATATTTTAAATGTGGTAATAGGGCATTAAAAGATTATCAAGACATATCAATAATAATATCAGACCTAGTAGCTAAGCTGTCTACCAACCAAGATGAAATAATAGATAGGATAGATAAGGAGCTAGAGAGGAATAAAGACCTATCCAGGGAATTAAATATTTGGAAATCCAAATCTGCCTTTTGGGAGGCAAAGGATATAATAGCAAATAATAAGGACTTCATAGGAGGTATTTATCCAGACAAAACCTTTGAAGAAATTGAAAGAATAAGTAGCGAAATAATAAAACAAGGAAACTATATAGTACTATTTGCTTCAATGATAGATAAAAAAATAATACTTAGCCATTCTCTTGAAGCCAAGATACATTGTGGGAAATTATTTAAAGAAAACCTTCCTAGCTTTAAGGGAAGGGGAGGAGGAAGTAACACTAGGGCCCAGGCCGCTTTTACCAACAAGGAAGACTTAGAGAAGTTTTATGACCATTTAAAGGAGAAAATATCAGAGATTAGCTAGATGCTTGGTATGCTTTGATGTGGACCTCAGATAGTTTCCAGGTATATTAAAGGGTAGGGAACGGTGCCTTCACCCTTCCGAGCTAGAGTATGAACCCTACCGAGTTCATTGTAGGGGAGGGGCTCTGCCCTTCCCGGTCCTGTCATCCCGAGAATCACAGAATGAGCATACCATCGAGGGATCTTGGATTATATTTAAACTACGCTATTATCAAATTTAAGGGGGTAAATTATGAAAAGAAGAAATAAAAAATCACTTTTATTGGGTCTTATAATAGTTATTGTCATAGCTTTTATCATAATGGAATACGGTGATGAACTTTTATTCAACCAAGAAGACACTATTG